>CALLQM010000149.1 GCA_938014855.1 uncultured Clostridia bacterium
CGTTCCCCGTTCATATCGGCGCCGTATACCCAAACGCCTTGTTTTTTCAGTTCTTTTATGGTTGCAACCAAATTGGTAACGCGTACCACCGGGAGATGCTCGACCGCACCGGCGCTCGTCCGTCCAACGATTGGTGTCAGACCTACACCACCTCGTTTTGGAATAATGATTCCATGTGCACCGGCTGCTTCTGCAGTACGAATAATCGCACCGAGATTGTGCGGATCCTCAATCGAATCTGCAATCAAAATAAAAGGCGGAGCATCTCCTGCTTTTGCAAAAATATCGGCAAGTTCACTGTAATGGAATGCCGCCGCCTGCGCGATAACACCCTGATGATTCAGCCCGTTTGCCAAATTGTCTAGTTTTTTAATATCAACTTTTTTCACCGGTACACCGGATTTTTTTGCCATAGCAACAATGCGCGAAATGGGCTGCCCTTTCGCGGGTGTATCGTCACATATATAAACACTCTCTACCTGACGCGATCCCTTTAGCAATTCCACAACGGCATTGCGTCCTATCACAAGGGTGTCGTCCTCACGATCCAATTTGGGGTTGGAATTTCCCATTGAGTATCCTCCTGTATCTTGATCCGGTTAAACCGATTCTTATTATGTTCTATACAGAAGATATTATAGCATAGCAATATACCGGATACCAGTCATTGACAATTGATTTTGTAAAAATTTGCAGATTGTTTGCAAATCCTGTCAAAATAAAAAGAATAAACATGCAATTCCGGCGCCGCCAACTGCTGCAAGCACAATTTTAATCGTATCACTAAGCTTGTTACCGCTTTTTTTTGGGTCGGACGGATGGTAGTTTATTTGAGAAAGGTATTCTCCGGCACGTTCTTTGAGCATGGCTTTATCTTCACTTTGTGCGGGAACCCTTAAAAACAGGATTGCTTTTTCGAAATAACGGTTATCGGTGTGCACCACTTCAATCACCTTCTGGCTGACCCCTTTGAGCATCCTTTTTCACCTCTTCATACAGATTATTACAGATTGTAATGCGGTACTATTTTTCGCGGTAAGGGCTAATTTATTCTTATGTCAACCGCCATTTTCAACAAAAATGTATTCTGTCGGCAAAACCGCAATTATACGTTGGGTAATGTTGAAATGTTGAAAACTAGAGGTTGAAATTTAAAATAATGTTGAAAACTCTGTGGAAACTGTTAGTAACTTGACGATATAGCCGTGTTTTATGCGGGGGAAATCTTTCACCAACTCATATTTACACATGTTGAGAGTTAAAAAATGAAATTACTGTTAGTATTGTAAAATAAATTTTATAAAAGAAAATTTTGTATATCCTGCATTAATTTGTTCACATATTTTTGTTTGAATTCGTCACGCGATTTGATATAATAAAGTGAAAAATCCAAAACGACCGGAGGGAACCGACCTTGACAGGAATTGACAGCAAAATGAACATAAAAAATGTATCAGGCGGCATCTTATTACAGGATTGCGCTGATTTCGACTTAAAACAGACGCTTTGTTGTGGACAGGCGTTTCGGTGGAAAGAGTTGGACGATGGGAGCTTTCTAGGCATCGTGGGCGAAAAAAGTGGTCATATTTCACAAATTCCACAAGGAATCCTATTTTACGACATCGACCAAGCGGAATTTGAACAGGTTTGGTACGATTATTTTGATTTAGGACGAAATTATGCAAAAGTGAAAAAACAGCTTTCATCCGACCCTATTTTTTCAAAGGCGATTACATATGCTCCCGGTCTTCGAGTTCTTAAGCAGGATCGCTGGGAAGCACTCTGCTCCTTTATTATCAGTCAAAACAATAATGTAAAACGAATCCAGGGAATTGTGCAACGGCTTTGCGAAACATTCGGACAACCGCTTGGAAACGATTTTTATATGTTTCCATCCGCGCAGGTATTGGCGGCCGCGTCATTACAGGATTTGGCACCGCTGCGCGCCGGATTCCGTGCGAAATATCTGTTGGATGCGGCGCAAAAAGTTGCTTCAGGTGAAGTACGAATCGAGCAGCTGACGGAAATGCCGATCGAGGAAGCAAGGACGGAATTGATGAAAATCAAAGGTGTCGGCATCAAAGTTGCCGAATGTGCACTGCTTTACGGCTGCGGCAGGATGGAATGTTTCCCGGTGGATGTGTGGATCAAGCGCGCAATGGAGAGTCTATTTCCAAATGGTCTGCCTGCATGTGCGCAGGATTGTGCTGGAATTGCTCAGCAATATCTCTTTCATTATGTCCGAACCTGCCCGGATGCACTCAACAGGAATTGACATTATACGACAGTGCATTATAATGAAACTAGGATGGTAGAATCTGCCTAAACTTGATAAAAGGCGGTGTCAGCATGACTTTCGCACAATTTCGACGCATGAAGCCCAAATATCGAATGCGGCTGCTTATGGTAGCGGCAGCGGTCCTGCTTGTATTTATAGGTATCCTGTATGCAATTTCATTTAGTGTGTCCGCAATTCGGATGAAACTGAATACCACGGAACTCAAAGATACAGCGGTTGTTTCTGTTTTGGAAAAAGAAAGCATGGGCAAAATTTTTGAGGTCATCAAACCCAGCAAGAATGAAAATGTTTTTGTTTTAGACAGTAGACTAACCTGTGATGAAACCGGTAAAGTGACAGAACTGGAAATGCATCTAGCAAATTTGGTGGATGAAAAGCAGACTGACTATTGGATTCTTACTGCAAAAAAGGAACGCGTAAAACTGCGTAAAGAAAAAACTGTGTATGATAATATGAAATCGCTTAGCATGCGCAAGGTGGAACTCAAAAATTATTATCCTGCACTCTCAAGAATCCCTGTTTCATATCTGAGATCGGAGTGCCCTGTGGGGAAGGGCGGCAGTTATGTGTTTTCAGATCAATTTGACAACAACCGCAATCCAGAATTTGCGGATCAGCTTGTAAATGGTATGGCCGGCTTATGGGTGTCCGAAACCGGCGCAGTGTCTTCGTTTTCCGACACGTTTGTGCCGCCGAGTTTATGTGCGCCGACTGTGGTGACGGTAAATGCGGCTGATCCCCAAAATAAAAAAAAGAAAGTGGTATTGCTTCCTCCTGAGGAAAAATATGTGTTACTACTCAAGTGTGCCCCGTATTCTTCTTAATAAAAGATCATATGGTTTTATGTTAATTCCGCAAAAGGTCCGAATGGATGGACTTTTTGCGGAATTGTTTTTATGGATGTGAACATAGTATGATGCCGCGCCGCGTATAGATAGATAGGACAGTTTTAAGGAGAAATAGGAGGGAATCAAGTGTTTACAATATCTGTAAGAATCACCAAAAAGCAAATTGCGGTTGCGGCGGCGGTTTTTGTAATTGCATTGGCCAGCGGGATCGGAATCAATGCCGCGCTGACAAGGCTGTCTTCTGCTCCAAAGGAAACCTCTGCGGCGGCAAAAATTGAAAAGACACATGGTAAAACCAGCGACCAGCGTGTCAAATTTCTCGAATCGTTTGGATGGGAAGTGGATCCCGAAGAAGTCGAAATTGTAGAAGTAATGATTCCAAAAGAAGAGGATGAAGTATTTAGCAATTATAATGATATACAAAAACAACAAGGCTGTGATTTAGCAAAATACGCAGGCAAACGATGCAAACGATACAGTTACAATATTTTAAATTACCCGGATGGCAGTGAAGATATTCGAGCAAATGTGGTGGTTTATAATGGAAAAATCATAGGTGGAGATGTGTGTTCGTTAAAACTTGACGGATTTATGCATGGATTTGCTATTGAAAACGATTGAAATTGAATGATAAGTATGTTACAATTTGGGCATTATAACAAATACAGCAAAAATGCAAGAGAACATTAAGAGATAATGAACAAAACGCCGGAGGAAGTTTGTCCGCCGGTGTTTTGGAATCAAATTTGTGTTTTTTTGCACAAGCTGATATGAGGGATTACATGACTTTTCAAAAAGGGAGTGAGCGGCTGGATAAAGCAATTGCCTCGCAGACGTCTCTTTCCCGCAAGGATGTGCATCGGCTGATGAGCCGGGGACAAATTCTTGTCAATGGCGTATGTGTACGCAGTTTTGCTGCCAAGGTAAACATGGAATACGACAATGTTGTGGTCGACGGGCAGTCAATCCAGCTCAAAAAGTACAGTTATCTAATGCTTAACAAACCAAAAGGCGTTGTAAGTGCTACAAGTGATTTGGTTCTGCCAACTGTAATCGATCTTGTGCCGCAGGAATTGCGGCGAAAGGGTTTGTTTCCGGCAGGGCGGCTTGATAAAGATACGCAGGGATTTGTGCTGATTACAAACGACGGGGATTTTGCGCATCGAATTCTTTCCCCAAAAAGCCATGTCCCAAAAGTCTATACCGCCCAGCTGGATCAGCCATTCGATCAATCCGTGATCGAGGCATTTGCCAATGGGGTGGCACTGAAAGCGGACAAGCACGAAAAAGCCGATGAAACCGGAAAGAGCGTATGCATGCCGGCAAAGCTGGAACCGGTCGGCGGTGATTGGAGCGTTGGACGTGTTGTGATTCGGCAGGGAATGTATCATCAAGTACGGCGGATGTTTACCGCTTGCGGATTCGAAGTGGTTGCGCTCAAACGTGAACAAATCGGAGGTTTGGTGTTAGACCCTGCTTTGCAGGAAGGAGCATGCAGGGAAATTACGGAACAAGAAAAACGTTTCATTGTGCAGGAAAAGCCGGAATAAGCTTGTTTTCCAAATTCAAACTTGTAAATTGGAGTATGCTGCTGAAAAAATTTCAAAATTTTGTCACACATTTTTATAAATAGGGTAGTATGATAAAACAAAGTCAGTTTGACAGCATTTCTTCAAAAAAGTAGGGAAACATAATTATTCCACAACAAAGATGCGAAATCATGTTGCAAATTATACAAATTTGTTGTAAAATATTCGTATTAGCTTGTTGGAATTAAAATGCAGATGTTCTCGCCATATAAAAAGGCGGACAAGCTACGGTAAAAAGTTGGGTGCTGATCGTTTGTGCCCAGCTGGAGATATAATATTACGAGTGAAGAGGGGATAGAAATGTCAAACAGGCTTTTTCAGGGAATCGTTCATCAGATGAGGGATTGTATCGACCGGGTCATTGGCGTTGTGGATGACAGTGCCACCATTATTTCCTGCAGCGATTTGACAAAAATCGGTGAAACCTGTGAATTTTTTGCGCTTGATGCCGGGGATTCAAATGAGGTATTTGTCCGTGACGGATATACCTACAAGCCTTTTGGCAGCAAAATGAAGCCGGAATTTGCAGTTTTTGTCGAAGGAGTCGACGAACCTGCGGCAAAATATTGCAGCCTTCTGGCAATTTCGCTTTCATCCATCAAGCAATACTATGATGAGAAATATGACAGGAATAATTTTATCAAGAATGTTATTCTCGATAATATTCTGCCTGGAGATATTTACGTCAAAGCCCGTGAACTGCATTTTAATACCGATTCGACCCGCGTTGTTCTGTTAATCCGCATCGTTGCATCCAATGATATTTCCGCGTTCGATGTGATTCAGAACTTGTTCCCGGACAAGCAGAAAGATTTCGTTTTCAATATTTCGGAAAGCGATATTGTGCTTGTGAAGGAAACAAAACCGGGTATCGACAGCAAAGACTTGGAAAAATTGGCTCGCTCGATTGTGGATACGCTGGGCAGCGAATTCTATACCAAGGTAGTGGTCGGCATCGGCACTTCGATTGTCGGTGTGAAAGATCTTGCGCGCAGTTTTAAAGAAGCACAGGTTGCTTTGGAAGTTGGAAAAGTATTCGATACGGAACGGTCAATTGTCAGCTATGATAATCTTGGAATTGCCCGTTTGGTTTATCAGCTTCCGACAACTCTCTGCGATATGTTCCTGCGGGAAGTGTTTAGAAAAGGTTCTATCGATAGTCTCGATCATGAGACCCTGTTTACCATTCAAAAATTCTTTGAAAACAATTTGAATGTATCCGAAACATCTCGTAAACTGTTTGTTCATAGAAACACGCTTGTTTACAGGCTGGAAAAAATTAAAAAATTAACGGGACTTGACCTTAGGGAATTTGACCATGCGATTATCTTTAAAGTCGCTCTTATGGTTAAGAAATACCTGACGGCAAATCCGGTGAAATATTAATCAGAGGACCTGCTGATAACAGGCAAAATTAAAGGCGGTGTTCCAGTGATCGAATTTGTCAATGTCTCCAAGGTCTATAAGACCGGGATACATGCGCTCAACAATTTTAATGTGCATATTGACAGAGGGGAATTCGTATTTGTGGTCGGTCCGTCCGGAGCGGGGAAAAGCACCTTCATCAAGCTGCTGATGCATGAGGAAAAGCCATCCACGGGTGAAATTTATGTGAATGGTCAGAACCTTGTGAAGCTGCGCAGACGGAAGGTGCCCTATTTTCGCAGGACATTAGGAGTGGTTTTTCAGGACTTCCGATTGATTTCAAATATGAATGTTTATGAAAATGTTGCGTTTGCTTTGCGTGTTACAAATGTATCTTCGAAAGAAATACGCAGCAGAGTCCCTTACATACTTGGTTTGGTTGGTTTATCGGGAAAAGCAAAAAGCCTGCCGGAACATCTTTCCGGCGGTGAGCAGCAGCGTGTCGCTTTGGCGCGCGCGCTGGTCAATAATCCTTCGGTAATTGTTGCGGATGAACCAACCGGCAATATTGATCCAGACCTTTCTTTTGAAATCGTAGATCTGCTCAGCGAGATCAATAAATGCGGCACTACGGTCGTGATGGTGACGCATGAGCACAGCCTTGTCTCTGAATTTAACCATCGCGTTATCACGATCGACGAGGGTACTGTAATATCCGATAATAAATACGGGGGGTACTACGTCGAATGAAGGGAAGCAGTTTTGGTTATTTGATTAAAGAAGGCGCAAAAAACATTTATGCCAATCGGATGATGTCTTTTGCGTCGATTGGTACATTGGTAGCTTGCATGCTGTTAATCGGCGGTTCCCTGCTGTTTTCTTTAAATGTAAACCAAGCGGTTGGCTATGTGGAACAGCAGAATGAAGTCGAAGTGGAATTGAATGACGAGCTGACGGATGAGCAGATCAAAGATGTCGACAAGGAAATCGCTTTGATTGATAATATTTATGAGCAGGTATTTATTTCAAAAGAAGTGCTGATGGAAGAATTGAAGGCGCAGTCCGATGATTTGGCGATTTTGCTGGACGGACTGGAAGAAGACAATCCGTTATACAATTCCTACCGCGTAAAGGTGAAAGATTTATCGTATTTATCTGGCACGGTGATGAAATTGGAAGCAATCGAAGGAGTGTCGGAAGTTCGAGCACCGGATATGGTCGGCGAAATTATGACCAATGTCAAATATGCCGTATCTTCTGCGGGCTTTTTTATTGTTGTGATTTTGCTTGTCGTTTCTCTTGTAATTATGGGAAATACGATCAAAGTTACGGTATTTAACCGAAGAAAAGAAATTAATATCATGAAATATGTCGGCGCGACCGATGCGTTCATCCGGCTGCCTTTTTTTGTGGAAGGCTTTCTGCTTGGGCTCTTGTCCGCGCTGATTTCTTTCGGACTATTATGGGTTGGATATGATTACATACTCGGCGTTATCGCACAAAACCCGTCCACATGGATGGCACAGGTTTACAGCAATCTGATTCCATTTGAAGAAATCTCTTTGAATTTGCTCGGTTGGTTTATGGGCGGCGGTATTTTTATCGGCGTTTTCGGGAGCATGTTCTTTGTAAACAAGTATTTGAAAGTATAGCGATATACCGGAAACTAGAATTATGAAATTTGAGGGGGCAGTTTTACATGATGACTCCAAAAAGAAAGCGAATATTTGCGTGTGTGATGGCGGTGCTTATGGCAATTATGTTTATTGTCCCTTCGCTGTCTTCGATAGCGTATGCGGAAGATGATTTTCAAAAAGAAAAAAATCAAATCAACAATTTAAATGATAAATATGCGCAGCTTCAGCAGCAACAGAAAGAAATCAACGCGAAAATCAATCAAGTCAAAGGGGAAAAACAAAAACAAATTGCGGTAAAACAACAAATTGATGCGCAGATTAATAATACGATTGCGCAGATTGATGTTTTAAATGACCGCATTTCTTTGTTGGAAGACCAGATTGACGAAAAAGAAAAGCAAATGACAAAAAAGCAAAAAGAAATTGATGAAAATTTTGAGTTGTTTAAAAAGCGTGTTCGTGCGCTTTGTTCAACAAAAAAATCGACACCGCTTGGCATGATTTTAGGTGCAGACAGCTTTTCTCAATTTCTGACCCGAACGGAAGCGACTACCCGGATTGCGCAGTACGATACGGATATGATCCATATGCTCACTGAGCAAAAAAATGAACTGGAGCGCATCAAAAAAGATATTGAGAGTGACAAAAGTGATGTTCAGGACGACCGAAATGCGCAGGACAGTAAAAAAGAAGAACTGAACGGGCAAATGGTGGTGGCTCAAAATAAAATCCAAGATATTTCTGCAATGGAAAAAGAGTTTATGGCGAATAAGGACGCTTTGACCAAACAAATGCAGCAGGTTCAGGCGGAAATTGCTGCTATTTATGCGGAAATCAACCGTACATCCATGAATACGAAATATACGGGCGGAAAAATGGGCTGGCCGGTGCCGAGTCTTGGACAGATCACGAGTGAATTCGGCTGGCGTTTTGGTGGAAGCAATTACCATACAGGAATTGATATTTCCGGAGCAGGCGCGTATGGTGCTACCATTGTTGCGGCAAACTCCGGAACGGTTAAGGTCGCCAACACGGCCTTTACACCGGGTTATGGTTATGGAAAATATATTATTATTGACCATGGCGGCGGCATTCAGACGCTTTATGGGCACTGCAGTTCTTTGGATGTCTCGGTTGGACAGGTGGTTGCCAAAGGACAGAGGATTGCTGCGATCGGTTCCACCGGCTGGTCGACCGGACCTCATCTTCACTTTGAAATTCGTCAGGCTGGAAAGGCCGTCAATCCGTTGAGCGGCGGTTGGCTGGAAGGCTGATTTACAGGGATGATTTGTTCACGGTGTTTGATATAGTACGCACAAAGTAAGGAGAAAGCTGATGAATAAAAAAATATCTTTGGGTGCCGCAATCTTTCTTATGCTGATTTTTATGGCGGCAACCGTTTCGATGACAATGATCTATTCCCAGCGAAACTTTAATAATAAAGTGCGGGATCTCAAAGACCGTGAATCAAGATACAGCAAAATTGCCGAAATCGACAACTATGTGCAGAACCGTTATATCGGAACCATTGTGGCGGAGGATTTGACCGATGCGACCGCCGCAGGATTTATCGCGGGAATCGGCGACCCTTATGCAAAATATTACGACAAAACCAGTTACGATTTGCTGTTGGCGGATTATAGCGGAAATTCTGTTCAAATCGGCATTGTGACTGAAAAAAGCGAGAGTGGATACATCAAAGTGACGGAAGTTTATCCGGATTCTCCTGCGCAGGCAGCAGGAATTCAGCCGGATGATTTGATTGTTAAAATTGATGATACGGATATCAGCAGCGAAAATTATGCACAAGCCCTTGATATGCTTAAGGGTGAACCCGGAACAAAAATGTCGATCGTTTTGCGGCGCGGCGTTGAGGAAGATACGCTGGAAATGACGCGTCGTTTTGTCGAAACTCCTTCTGTTAGTGCAGAAATGCTGGAAAATAACATTGGGTTTATTAAATTTAAAGAGTTTAATGATACAACTCCCGACCAATTTAACAAACGTGTAAACAGGCTGATCGATGAGGATGTTCAAGCGTTGGTTTTTGATGTGCGCGGTGTCAAGACCGGTGTACTGCGGTCGGTGGCGCAGGTGTTGGATAAGCTGCTTCCCGAGGGCGTGATTGTTTCTTCCACCGATAAGGATGGCAACACAACCGTTTTGGAAACATCAGATGCCACGGAAGTTGCACTTCCTATGGCGGTGTTGATGAATGAAAAAACGTCCGGCGAAGCGGAATTGTTTGCGCAGGCGATCAAAGATTACGAAAAAGGCAAACTTGTGGGCATCAAAACAGCCGGAAAAGGTACAGCGCAGACCATTATACCGTTGACGGACGGCAGTGCGATCAAGCTGACCACTGCGAGATACAATCCGCCAGTCAGCTTAAGTTATGATGGAATCGGTGTAAAACCGGATTTTGAAGTCAAAATGAATGAGGAACAGTTGGAGTTTGCGGTGGGTGATCCGAAACTTGATGCTCAGCTGAAAAAGGCAATCGAGGTTGTTATGGCTGGTATTAAACAAGCAGAATCACAGGCTGAATCTGAAGCGGAATCACAGGCGGAATCAAATGCCGATGAAACAAGCTCAGTCGAGTCTTCGTCCGAAGAAAAATAATAATGAAACCGACCGGCATTTTGCCGGCCGGTTTTGTCATAGCGGTGTTCGGACACGCATATACTGGACAAGAAGATATGGAAAAGAAAAACTTAAGTTGTAAAAAATTCATCAATTTCAAATCTTTTACTTGACATAACAAGGCACCATGACTATAATACTAAGCATTGTAGCATAATGTCAGGTCGGTCCAGATGGTCATGTTTTATTGGCTTCATGGATGACAGCCAAATGATTTTGGAAAAATAATGCTCTGTAAAGGAGACTTTAATATGGCAACTGAATTGCTGATGACACAAGAAGGCTATGAATCACTAAAGAGAGAACTCAATGAACTGAAAAGCGTCACTAGGGGAGAAATTTCTGAAAAGATACGTGTGGCACGTGGGTTCGGAGATCTTTCGGAAAACAGTGAATACGATGAGGCCAAAAATGAACAGGCAGTTGTTGAAGCGAGAATCAAAAAGCTGGAGGATCAGCTAAAATCAGTCAAAGTCATAACCAAAGATCAGATTTCTACCGATAAAGTAACGGTAGGATGCCGCGTAAAGATTTTGGATATGGAATTTGATGATGAAATGGAATATGTAATTGCCAGTTCTGTGGAATCTCATTCTGATCTTAACAGTATTTCGGATGAGTCACCCGTGGGCAAAGGTCTTTTGGGACATAAAGTTGGCGATATTGTTGAAATCCAAGCTCCAGCCGCCTCTTTAAAATTAAAAATTTTGGAAATTGGACTATAATAGCGAATTTCTTTTTACGCGGGCTTTGCAAAAGCCCGCGTTTTTGTTATAATATATCTGTTTGCAGAATTACAGATTAAGGATGTGTCAACTATGGATCAGAATCGGCAGACCTCTGAAGTGGAGCGTACCGCAGAAGAGGAACAAGCAAAGCTGTCGGAAGTTTTACAGATACGTCGCGACAAGCTGAATACGCTGAAAAATGAGGGCAAAAACCCGTTTGAAATTACGACATACAAGCGTACCGCTTATTCAAAACAGATTATAGATGCGTTTGATGAGATGGAAGGAAAAGAAGTTTCCATTGCAGGCCGTATCATGAGCAAACGCGGAATGGGAAAAGCTTCCTTCATTGATGTAAGCGACAGCCTTGGCAGAATTCAGAGCTATGTCCGCCAGGATCATGTTGGAGCCGAAGACTACGCGGATTTTAAAAAATGGGATATCGGCGATATTATCGGAATCACCGGTGTGGTTTTCCGTACCAAGAAAGGTGAAATCTCCGTAAAAGCAGATAAAATTGTACTGCTTTCGAAATCTCTGCTGCCTTTGCCTGAAAAATGGCATGGACTCAAAGACACAGACCTGCGTTACCGTCAGCGGTATGTCGATCTGATTGTCAATCCGGAAGTAAAAGAGACGTTTGTAAAACGTTCCCGTATTATTTCTGCAATGCGCAGTTTTTTGGACGGCAAAGGATTTCTTGAGGTGGAAACACCTGTTTTGCATACCATTGCAGGCGGTGCAAATGCACGCCCGTTTATTACCCATCACAATTCCTTGGATATTGACATGTATATGCGCATTGCGCTGGAACTGCATCTAAAGCGTTTGATTGTCGGCGGCTTCGATAAGGTTTATGAAATCGGCCGTGTATTCCGCAACGAGGGAATTGACACCAAACACAATCCGGAATTTACCTTGCTGGAAGTTTATACAGCTTATACCGCTTATCATTGGGTGAGGGGTATTACCGAATCTTTGATCCGTCATTGCGCACATGAAGTGCTGGGTACCGGTTTGATCCAGTATGGGGATATTGAAATTGATTTGGATAAACCGTTTGAACGGCTTTCCATGCTGGACGCTGTCAAAAAATATAGTGGAGTCGATTTCCGCGAGATTAAAACTTTGGAGCAGGCACGTGCTGCTGCAAAAGAGCATCATGTGGAATATGAAGAACGTCATTTGATTGGCGATATTTTGAGTTTGTTCTTTGAAGAATTCTGTGAAGAACATCTGATCCAGCCGGTATTCATTACCGACCATCCTGTGGCGATCTCTCCGCTTTCAAAACGTAAACCGGAAGATCCTGAATATACCGAACGGTTTGAGTTGTTCATTCTTGGACGCGAACATGCAAACGCATTCAGCGAACTGAATGACCCGATTGATCAGAGAGAACGGTTTGAACATCAAGCTGCGCTCAAAGCGGCAGGGGACGATGAAGCAACCGATGTGGATGAGGATTTTCTCACTGCTTTGGAATACGGTTTGCCTCCGACGGGCGGACTCGGCATTGGTGTCGACCGCTTGGTGATGCTGCTGACCAATAACGTAAGCATTCGTGATGTGCTGCTGTTCCCAACCATGAAACCAATAAAAGATTAATAAGACGGTATCTACTGAAAGGAGGGCTCCCCAATCGAGCAGGTTAATGAGAATGCAGCCAAAATCCATGTAAAACGGCGTTTTGGAATGATAGTGATTGGTTTTTTAATGATTGTGATGCTTGGGCTTGGCTACTATTATTCTGCCGGGCAGAAGATGGGCGACAGCGTTGTCGTGGTTGCAGTGCGCGGCTACCTTTCAGTAGAGCAGAAAACTGCTTTAAATGAGCAGTTTTCTGCTTACGCCCCCCAACATATGGAGGGGCTCCAATTAAAAATTTTTGAGTTTCCGGCTCCCAATTCTGCAAATGCAGGTCAAAACACGACGGAGATGTTTGCAGAATTGATGACGGACATCAAAAGTAACCAGTCCAATTTGATTTTGCTTGACCGCAACATCTACGATATGCTGGGTGACGAAACGTTATTTGAAGACTTGTCTGCCCGCTATCCGAAAGATCCCGCAGTGACTGGAAAATATCTTTATGCCATTAAGGGAAAACCATTTGTGAATGCGCAGGGTCTAAACGGACTCCCAGAAATGTTTTTGGGGCTTCGCAATGCAAAATCAGGTGTCATTAACCACAATGCGAAAACACTTCAGCTATATAACCAACAGTGCGAACTGTTGGATAATATCGTATATAGCACCCCTGCAAACGTACATACCGATTTAAAAAAGTAATACTACTGTACGACACGACAAAACGTGATGTCTTACGGCAAGAAAAATTATCGCTTTGACATGTGGACATAATTAGAACAATAGTGTATAATTATTCACATAATGATGAATAGGGAGAGAAAATATACAGTGCTACAGATTATTTTGAACAAAAAAATAAAACAGCTGTCTTTTTTCTTTTCTTTCTTTTTTTACACTGTGATTTATATTTATTTATATAATACCTATCCATTATTTAATGGATAGGTATTTTTATATATGGATTTGGATAGACCTATGATTAGTTAGGAGAAAGGAAGGTCTGTTATGAATGAATTGCTCATCAAACATGCACATGTGGTAGACCCTTCACAGGGTATTGACCGAATTTGTGATGTATGGGTTAAGAATGGCTGTATCTGCTCGGTGGGGGAAGCTCCGGCAGAGTATCATGGCTCGGTATTGGACGCCAGCGGGCTGGTTCTTGCGCCGGGACTTGTGGACATGCATGTTCATCTGCGCGACCCGGGATTTACACAAAAGGAAGATATCCTGTCCGGATGTTCGGCGGCAGCCGCCGGAGGATTCACGTCTATCGCCTGCATGCCAAATTCCAATCCGGTTTGTGATAATCCGGATGTGGTTAACTATATTGTTGGACGCAGTCAATCAGCGCTTGCCAAGGTTTATCCAGTGGCAGCCATTACAAAAGATTTAAAAAGTGAAGAATTAACCAATCTTTCGGCACTTCGTGCGGCAGGTGCGGTCGGTATATCCGACGATGGGCGTCCTGTTCTCAATAACCGGCTGATGCTGGAGGCACTTCAAAATGCAGAGCAGGAACATTTGGCGGTGATATGCCATGCGGAAGATTTGGATATCGTCAATCATGGAATCATGCATAAAGGGGAAATCAGCCGCAAGCTAAATGTGAACGGAATCGACCGCGCGTCGGAAGACTGCGCGACTGCGGCAACTGTAGCGCTTGCGGCCGCATCAAATACAAGCGTGCACATTGCGCACGTTTCCACCAAAGGTTCCATGGAGATCATCCGCGATGCCAAACGACGAGGGGTCAAAGTGACCTGTGAAACAGCGCCGCACTATTTTGCGCTTACTCACGAACGATTGCTCAAAATGAGCGCAAACGACCGGATGAATCCGCCTTTGCGTGAGGAAAGCGACCGACTTGCAATTTTAGAAGGAATTGCCGATGGAACCATTGACTGCATCGCGACCGACCATGCGCCGCATACTCCTTCCGAAAAAGCAGAATTTGAAACGGCTCCAAATGGAGTAATCGGATTGGAAACGTCGCTTGCGGTTTCGCTGACGCATTTGGTGCATACCGGACGAATCACGCTCAGCCGGCTGATCGAGCTGATGTCCTGCACACCAGCTGAGATTTTGGGAATTCCGGCAGGAACCTTAAAAAAAGGTGCACCGGCCGACTTGGTCTTATTTGACCCAAATGAAAATTGGGTGGTCGATCCAACAAAATTCCGATCAAAATCCCGCAATACCTGTTTTGACAAGGCAAGCGTGACAGGCAGAGTGCACGCTGCCATGCTTAACGGTGCGTGGAGTTATCAATATCAAAAGGAGAATGACGATGGAAAAACTCATTAAAAAAATTTTTGAATTAAAAAACCCGACGGTAGTCGGTTTAGATCCAAAACTGGAATATCTGCCAAAACAGATCAAAGAAAAAGCATTTCGCACCTATGGAAAAACACTTGAGGGAGCCGCTCAAGCATATTTGCAATTTAACAAAGCAATCATCGATGCGGTTTGTGACATTGTACCTGCGGTGAAACCTCAGTGCGCTTATTATGAAATGCTTGGTTGGCAGGGTATGAAATGCTTGGCTGAAACGATTGCTTACGCCCAGCAAAAAGGCATGTATGTCATCACCGACGGAAAACGCAACGATATCGGTTCGACGATGCAGGCTTATGCGGCGGCGCATCTTGGTGAAATTGACATTGAGGGGACAAGCTGTGTTCCGTTTGGAGCGGATGCTTTGACAGTCAACGGGTATCTCGGTTCGGACGGCATTCAGCCTCTGCTTGATTTAATCAAAGGGCAGGATGACAAGGCGATTTTTGTGCTTGCCAAAACATCAAATCCATCCTCGGGAGAATTGCAGGACAAGCAGATTGAAGGCGAACCGGTCTATGCAGTGATGGGTGACATGTGCGAACAATGGGGACAACCGTCCCGCGGCAGTCACGGCTATTCGCAGGTGGGCGCTGTGGTGGGTGCGACCTACCCCGAACAACTGACGGAACTGCGCAAAAAACTGCCGCATACGTTTTTCCTTGTGCCGGGATATGGTGCGCAGGGCGGCGGCGCTAAGGATGTAGCCGGTGCATTTGATCAAAATGGACTGGGTGCAATTGTCAACTCCTCGCGCGCAATTCTGACTGCTTGGAAAAAAGAGGGCTGGTCGGACGAAACCTTTACAGAGGCGGCAAGAGCGGAAGCAATCCGCATGCGCGACGACATCACGTCGGCAATTTCGCCAATGCGTGGATAAAAATATTTTTGTAACAGATTAATTTGCATTCGGGAGATACCCTAAAAAATGCGGTGTGCCGCATGGGTAGTCAGAAAGATGGAGGTATTTATGCAGATACTTGAAAATAGACAGAAAGCGTTTCTGTTGTTGGCGGACGGAGCCGTATTTGAGGGGCTGTCCGTCGGAGCGCAGGGCACTTCGGTTGGAGAAGTGGTGTTCACCACCAATATGACAGGATATCAAGAAACGCTCACCGACCCCAGTTATTACGGGCAGATCGTTACCCAAACATTTCCGCTCATTGGAAATTATGGAGTGAACGATTTTGACGGGGAGTCGGATAAATCGTATGTCAAAGGCTATATCGTGCGTGAATGGTGTGAAGCTCCCAGCAATTTCCGCTGTGAGCACGATTTGGATTGGTTTTTAAAAGAGCAGGGCATCGTTGGAATCTTTGGAATCGATACAAGAGCGCTGACAAGAAAAATCCGCGAACATGGTGTCATGAACGGTATGGTTACAACCGAGGATGTGTTTGCAGATCTGCAGGAAAATCTTGCAAAACTAAAAAGCTACACCATAAAGGATGCCATCCGCTCGGTTTCGATTCCACAAGCAAAACGATACGAATGCGAACAGCCTTTGTATGAAGTGGCGCTGATGGATTATGGTTATAAACGCAATATCCGCCGCGCTCTTTTGGAACGCGGATGCAATGTGACGGTTTTGCCGTGTACTACTAGTGCAAGCGAAATCCTTTCCGGCGGATTCGACGGCGTTATGCTTTCGAACGGCCCGGGAGACCCCTCTGAGGATGCTGAAATCATTACCAACCTGCGCGAAATTGCCCAGTTAAGTCTGCCTATCTTCGGGATTTGTTTAGGTCATCAGCTGATGGCTCTTTCTCAAGGTGCCAAGACTGCAAAGCTTAAGTACGGCCACCGCGGCGGAAATCATCCGGTAGTTGATCTGACCACCCAACGTACTTATGTGACCAGCCAAAATCATGGGTTTGAAGTACTGGGGGAAACACTGCCCAAACAAGCGGGCAGGGTCAGCCACATCAATGCGAACGACAAAAGCTGTGAAGGCATTGCGTATCACGCAGGCAATATCTTTACCGTTCAGTTTCACCCGGAAGCATGCTCGGGGCCGCAGGATACCGGCTATTTGTTTGATCGTTTTATAGAACTAATGAAATCCAAAAAGGAGGCGAACGCACATGCCGCTGCGCAATGATATTAAAAAAGTTTTGGTGATCGGTTCCGGTCCAATCGTAATTGGACAAGCCGCAGAATTTGACTATGCGGGAACGCAGGCATGCCGTGCGCTTCGCGAAGAAGGGCTGGAAGTTGTGCTCATCAACTCCAATCCTGCAACAATCATGACCGATAAAGCGATGGCAGATAAAATTTACATCGAGCCGCTTACATTAGATGTGATCAAGCGCGTCATCCTAATTGAAAAGCCCGATAGTATCCTTTCAACGCTGGGCGGGCAAACGGGTCTGACGCTGTCCATGCAGCTGGCAAAGGAAGGCTTCTTGGAACAGCACCAGGTCAAATTATTGGGTGCAAATCCTGAAACAATCGATAAAGCGGAAGACCGCCAGATATTTAAGGATACCATGGAATCGATCGGTCAGCCGTGCATTCCCTCCAAGGTCGTAGAAACCGTGGAAGATGCAGCAGCGTTTGCCGCTGAAATTTCCTATCCGGTGATTGTACGCCCTGCGTTTACGCTCGGCGGAAGCGGCGGCGGAATTGCGAAAGATGAGCAGGAACTGCGCGAAATCACGCGCAACGGTTTGCGGCTTTCACCCATCACACAGGTGCTGATTGAAAAATGCATTTCTGGATGGAAAGAAATTGAATTTGAGGTCATCCGCGACAGAAAAGGCAATATTATTACGGTTTGTTCTATGGAAAACTTGGATCCGGTGGGTGTGCATACCGGCGACAGCATCGTTGTTGCGCCGGCTGTAACCTTGGCAGATAAAGAATATCAAATGCTTCGCACCGCATCCATTGACATTGTGCAGAGTCTTGGCGTAGAGGGCGGCTGTAACTGCCAGCTTGCGCTCAATCCCGACAGCTTTGAATATGCGGTTATTGAAGTGAATCCGCGTGTATCCCGTTCTTCCGCGCTTGCATCAAAGGCGACCGGCTATCCGATTGCAAAAGTAGCGGCAAAAATTGCGATTGGCTACACACTTGACGAAATCAAGAACAAGGTGACCGGAAAAACATATGCCTGCTTTGAACCCGCGTTGGACTATATCGTGGTCAAATTCCCGAAATGGCCATTTGACAAATTCGTATACGGAAAGAGAACGCTCGGTACTCAAATGAAAGCAACCGGCGAAATCATGGCAATCGGCACATCGTTTGAACAGGCGATGATGAAAGCGGTTCGCTCGATTGAATTGGGACTGGATACGCTCGATTATAAAAAACTCAAAGATAAAACAGACGATGAGATTTTACAGCTTTTGCACCAATGCGACGATGAACGTATCTTTGTGGTGTATGAGGCGCTCAAACGCGGCGTCACGCCGGATACGATTTTTGAAATAACAAAAATTGACCGCTGGTTTACAAACAAATTAAAAAATCTAATCGATTTACAAAATTATCTTGCAGACGGGGGCTTGGATAATAAAAAATATCACCTTGCCAAGCAGTATGGATTTCTTGATCGGACGATCGAACGAATTTCCGGCTGTAAAGTGGATGATACGATGAAACAGTACGCCTCCTTTAAAATGGTGGATACCTGCGCGGCCGAATTTGCCGCAGAAACCCCGTACTTTTATTCCACTTATGATGAAGAAAACGAAGCCAAGGGATTTCTTGCGCACCATCCTACTGAGAAAAAGAAAGTACTGGTCATCGGTTCAGGCCCCATCCGAATCGGGCAGGGAATCGAATTTGACTATTGCTCGGTGCACTGTGTTTGGGCGCTGAAAGAAGAAGGCTATGAAGCAATCATTGCCAACAACAATCCGGAAACGGTCTCGACGGATTTTGATACTTCCGACCGTCTCTATTTTGACCCGCTGACTTCGGAAGACATTGACAGCATTTTGGAAACGGAAAAGCCGTGGGGTGTTGTGGTGCAGTTTGGCGGACAGACTGCAATTAAACTGACCCGTCATCTGCAAGAAAAGGGTGTTCGCATTTTGGGAACCAGTGCGGACAGCGTCGATGCGGCGGAAGACCGCGAACGGTTTGACCAAGTGCTGGAACAATGCGGAATTCCGCGTCCGGCAGGGCATACCGTTATGAACGGAGAGGAAGCACTTGTTGCCGCCAATCAGCTTGGCTATCCGGTTCTTTTGCGCCCGTCGTATGTGTTGGGCGGTCAGAATATGATCATTGCCTATTCGGATGCGGATGTTGTGGAGTATATGGGAATCATCTTGACTCACAATATTGAAAATCCGGTACTGATTGATAAATACATGATGGGAAAAGAAATTGAAGTGGATGCAATCTGCGACGGGCAGGATTATCTCATACCCGGCATTATGGAACATATCGAGCGTGCCGGAGTCCATTCGGGGGATTCCATTTCGGTCTATCCGGCTCAGACTCTTTCCCGCCGAATCAAAGCGATGCTGATTGATTATACTGGAAGACTTTCCCGCGCGCTGAAAGTGGTTGGGCTGATCAATATCCAGTATGTCGTATATAATGATCAGGTCTATGTCATCGAAGTCAATCCGCGTTCTTCTCGTACGGTTCCGTATATCAGCAAAGTGACCGGTGTGCCAATGGTGGATATTGCGACCAAAGTGATGCTGGGACATAAGCTTTGCGAGATGGGATATGGCTCCGGACTTTATCCGGAGGGAGAAAATATTGCGGTAAAAGTGCCGGTGTTCAGCTTTGAAAAACTGCACGATGTTGATACCGCACTGGGACCCGAAATGAAATCGACAGGAGAAGTTTTAGGAATTGCAAAAACGTTTGAAGAAGCCCTGCTCAAAGGACTAACCGCCGCGGGCTATCAGTTAAAGCGAAAAGAAGGCGGAAATGTACTGATTACGGTTAAAAATTCGGATCAGCTTGAAATGCTGGAAGTAGCAGACAAGTTTGAAAAACTGGGCTTTACGATCTACGCGACGCCCGGCTGTGCTTCGGTTTTAAACCGCCACATGATTGCGGCAAATGTAGTTCGCAAAATGGATCAGGATCATCCGCATCTTATGGATTTGGTGGAGAGCGGAAAATTGGATTATATCATCTCCACTTCTGCAAAAGGAAGACAGCCAATCCGTCATTCGGTGCAGATGCGGCGCAAAGCGGTGGAACTTTCGATTCCGTGCCTTACTTCATTGGATACGGCAAATGCACTTGCAAATGTTTTGCTCATGAAAAAGAATATGGACGACGTCGAACTGGTAAACATCATCGATATCAAATAAAAAAAGCCCGCGGAAAACCGCGGGCTTTTCATCTTTTTCAATCTTTTAAATTCGGGAAAATCCAAAGCTGTTGGCAAGTGCATCGATGCGGATGCCTTGTTTACACAATGGGCAGTCGCGATAAGAGTGTGTCTGATAATCGGGCAGGTCATCGGCGGAAAAAAGCCGATGAATCCGAACACCCTCCTGCCCCTCTTTCGCACTAAATACGGCCGCAATTCCCTGCACCGTTCCCTGATAATATTGAATGCATTCCAGTGCACGGTGGATGGTTTTGCCGGTTGTAACCGATGCAATCAGCAGAAGAATCTTTTTGCCGCGCACCATCGGTTCCAAGTTTTCACGGAATATCATCTGCCCATTGGTGTTAAACTCCGGCGTAATAACGAAAATATTTTTTTGACGGTTGACAGAGATCATGTCATATTTGGATAACTTTTGTGCAAGAAATGCGCCGATGATTTCGCTTCCATCCATGCACACCACGGTATCAATCTCTTTTTGATAAGAAAAATTGTCCGCCAGTGTGATTCCGGCTTCCCGCGCCATCATGTGGCTGTGCTTCATGCTGGTGATGTCGATGTAATAGTTGATATGGGAATGACTGGTCACAAAATGTCCTGGAACCGCTGTAATTGTAAGAGCTGGGTTAGCGGGTGAAGTGATGGTGATTGAATTACCTGCCATACGAATACCTCCGTTCTTTGTGTAATGAACGATGGAAAACATCTCTTACTTACAGTATAGTAAAAACGAGAACATAAAATTATCGAACTGTGATTTTTTGACGATAATCATTTCCGCAAGTCTGTATGGTTGGCAGACCCAGCACATAAAGATCCGTCCCTTTGGATTCAAACTGAGCAAAGTTCTTGCAAGTTTCGCCTAACTGCTCGAGTTTTGCAAGTGAATGGGAAACGGGAATGCTGCCTGCACTTTTTATTTCGGAAAGCAGTTCCATCCCACGGCGGTTAAAGGAAAGCACCCGAGCATAAGGCGGGGGCGTTTGGAACATACTGGAAGGTGTGCGCAGGTAAGCGTTCCACATAAGCCGACGGATACGGGCAAGCGGATAACGTTTGGTTTTTACTTTGGCAAGCAGTTCATCCATGGAAACCGCAGAACGAACGGCATTATAAAACCGGTGATCCAAACCTTCCGAAATGTCGGGCAGGTCTGCAAAATCCGTTTCCTGCATGGTACGCAGAGAGGATAGCAGGGAAGTGTTTAAGCTGTGGGATGCGAATGGCATGAGGCCTGCTTTGGCGGCGGAATGATAGATTTCCAATGCGGCAGACGGCACGAACGGTTCCAAGCTTTCCACCGATTCCAAGTCGAGCAAATTGCGAAGGTGCGAAGCAGATGCGATTTTTCCGATGGGAGATGCGTTGTCGTGTCCGGCTCCTTCGCGTGCAATGGTAAAAGGAACGATTTTTAGATTCTGCAAAATGATCTGCCGCAGATATTCGACCGCAAGCGTATTGTTGGGAGAGGTCAGCACGTTTGCAACCTCCATTCCATACAGTTTTTCCACTGATTTTTGTCTGGCACGCGCGTAGGTGATCCCTTTGGTCAAGAGCGTTTTTGTATATTCACTGCAATAGGGAGATAAAACAGCCTGCGCCGCTTTAATTAAAAGCTCTACGTCGCCGCATTCGCTTCCAAACGCAAGAACATCTACACAACCAAGTCTTCCTAAAATAGAAAGTGCTCCATAGGAAAAGCGTTCCGCTGTAGCCATGGCGTAGGGAAGGGGCAGTTCTAATATTAAGTCGGCTCCGCATGCAACGGCGGCATTGGCGCGAACAAATTTTGGCGCACAGGCCGGACCGCCCCGCTGGACAAAGTTTCCGCTCATAATCGCGACGATATGAGTTGCACCGGCCGCACGGGTTGCTTCTATTTGATGCAAATGCCCATTATGAAACGGATTATATTCCGCTACGATTCCTGCAACGATCCTTTTTTCCATGATAATCTCCCCGTGATGACGAAATTTTGTAATCGCCCTTGAATTTTGTCTTGTAGTGTAATAATATATAAACATATGTAATGATGTCAAGCACATGGCAAACAGACATGTACAAACCAAAAATTAAAGGAGCTATATTCATGAAGGTACTGGTTATCAATGCAGGAAGCTCATCACTGAAGTATCAGTTGATTGACATGCAGGACGAAAGCGTACTTGCGAAAGGCAACTGTGAACGTATTGGTGCGGGCGGCAAAATCAGTCATAAAACCGCTGACGGTCGCTGTGTTTCTTATGAAACCGAATTCCCCTCCCATAAAGAAGCGTTTATGGAGCTTGTAAAAACTTTGACCACTGGTGAAGGCAAAGTCATTGACGATGTGAAAGAAATCTCTGCTGTGGGACATCGCGTTCTGCACGGCAGTGAAAAATATAAAACTTCCACACTAATCACCGATCAAGTAATCGACGACATTCTTTCATTCTCAGAACTTGGACCTTTGCACAATCCTCCTCAGGCAACCGCAATGAAAGCCTGCCAGGAAGTATTTGGCAAAGAAACTCCGATGGTCGCAATTTTTGATACGTCGTACCATCAGACCATGCCGGAAAAGGCCTACATGTTTGCAATTCCTTATGAATACTATGAAAAATATCATATCCGCCGCTATGGCTTCCATGGCACAAGCCATCGCTATGTAAGTGCACGTTTCTTTGAGGTTTCCAGTGTTAAAAAAGAAGGCAGCAAAGTCATTACCTGCCATCTTGGAAACGGAAGCTCGATCTCTGCGATTATGGATGGAAAATGCTTTGACACAAGCATGGGCTTTACTCCGCTTGACGGTTTCATCATGGGAACCAGAAGCGGCGGCGTTGACCCGTCCGTTGTGACCTATCTTGCCAATAAAGAACATATGACACCCGACCAAATGTCCGATATGCTGAACAAAAAATCCGGATTTTTGGGTGTTTCCGGTGTCTCCAGTGACTGCAGAGACGTTTCTGCTGCGGCACAAGAAGGCAACCATCGCGCTCAGCTGACTTTGGAGATGCTGTGCTATCAAATCAAGAAATTTATCGGCGGCTATGCAGCTGCTATGGGTGGCGTCGATGCAATTATCTTCACCGGTGGTATCGGCGAAAACGATAAAGCTCTGCGCTCTGCTGTTTGCAAAGACATGGAATTCCTTGGTGTCAAACTGGATGAACAGGCAAACATCGAATTCAGCGGCGAAGAACATAAGATTTCTTCCGCTGACAGTAAGACTGAGGTTTGGATTCTGCCGACTAACGAGGAACTGCTGATTGCCCGCGATACAAAAGAGCTTGTTTCAAAATAAGTGAAATGAAAAAGATCAGCCATCCGTTTTTACGGATGGCTGCTTTGCAGTGTTAGGAGGGAAGCGTCTTTATGGTCGATACAAAAAAGAGACGCAGATTAACAATTGTCGATGCACACTCACATATCTTTCCGAAAAAAATTGCGGATAAAGCGACGCAATCAATCGGAAACTTTTACGATGCTAAAATGCTGCATACCGGAACGCCGCAGCTTTTGCTGGAAAGCGGAGAAAAAATCGATACCGCAAAATATTTAGTCTCGTCAACTGCGACGAAACCGGAGCAGGTAGAACCGATCAATACCTTTATTGCAGAGGAATGCAGCAAACATCCGGAGTTTTTTGGATTTGGAACAATGCATCCGGGATATGACCATATTGAAGAAGAAATCGAACGTATTGTTGCGCTCGGACTTCATGGAGTCAAACTGCATCCGGATTTTCAGCAGTTTTATATTGATGACCCGGATGTAATGCCGATGTACCGCATCATTGAACGGGCAGGTCTGCCCATTTTATTTCATACGGGCGACAAACGGCTGGATTATTCCGCTCCGCGAAGACTTCATGATGTTGCGGTAAAACTGCCGGGGCTTACTTGCATTGCTGCACATTTCGGCGGCTATAACAGCTGGTCGGAAGGTGCGATGAACTTACTGCTGCCCAATGTGTATTTTGATACGTCCAGCAGTTTATCGGTACTGACTCGTGACCAAGCGGTGGGACTCCTAGATCATTTCGGTGTTGACCGGTTTATGTTCGGTACGGATTTCCCAATGTGGGATCATGAACAAGAATTGAAACGCTTGCTGGCTCTTGGTCTTTCCGATGAGCAGCTGGATCAAATTCTTTATCAGAATTTTCAGCGGATTTTCCATACTACTCTATAATAAGATGCGTTATGCCTGCCACAGCGGCAGGCTTTTTTCTTTGATTTGTTCAAATAGTTCCACAATTGCAAGTTTAGGCTTAAATAGTGGTTCACTATTAAGATGTTCAATTTCATCCAACGCTTCACTTTGCGGAGCCATAGCCGCGGCAACGCACATGGGCGGATACATCACGCACCACCAATTTTTGCCTTTTCCGCTCCCGATGGTAACGCGTACCGCATCATACATGCCCGCCGGCAAAGAAATATCGTCATACTGCCGTGTGGTAAAATACATCCGTATAACTTCTGCTTTCACGGGTGTGTCCACACCGTTTTCTTGCAGTTCGTTTTCAGCCGCTTCTTGAATAGCGGGAATTGCAAGTTCAGCGGTCTGTTTGGCGTCCTGCTGATTTTCCGGAATCATAAAGACACCGCCGACATCCGAAAGAATCCGATCCCGCACTTTTAACTTAATCTTTTGATCATATGTATGATTTGAATTTGCCATAATATGTAGACGAACCACGTTGGAACGCACAAGGTCACATTCCTGCCCAAATGCCGCGATATTTGACATCAGCACAGAAAGCGCCAGCCCAATCACCATTGCAACATCCAGTCTGCGCATAAAACAATCCTCCCAACATATAAGCTGTTGAGAGGATTATTGGAAAATAAATCCTATTTATTCAGGATAGCATTTAATTTTTATCAAGCGTATCCAAATTATAAGGTGTAGACTGATAGACATAATAATTCAGCCAGTTGCAGAAAAGCAGATTTGCATGACTTCTCCAAGTGTAGACCGGAGAAAGGTGAGGATCATTGTTTGGAAAATAGTTTTCGGGGACGTTAATGGTCTGCCCTTTTTCTATATCGCGAAAATATTCGTTTGCCAATGTTTCGCGGTCATATTCGGAATGCCCGGTTATGAAAAATTGGCGGCCGTCTTTCCGCCCCACCATATATACACCGGCAATATCAGATGAAGCCAAAATCTCCAATTCAGGGATTTTTTCAATTTCCTGACGGTGAATGGTTGTGTGACGGGAGTGGGGCGCATAAAAGAGTTCATCGAACCCACGTGTGATCGGGTGATTGGTCAAGAGCAGACGATGCTGAAATATGCCGAACATTTTTTGTTCTAATGGATATTTGTGAATTCCATAATGATAGTAGAGCCCGGCTTGTGCACCCCAGCAGATGTGCATCGTGGAATAAACGTTGGTTTTGCTCCACTCCATGATGTCGCAAAGCTCTTCCCAATAGTCCACTTCTTCAAATTCCATCTGCTCAATAGGCGCGCCGGTGATGATCATGCCGTCAAATCGTTCCTCTTTAATATCATCAAATGTTTTATAAAATTTTAAAAGGTGTTCGGGCGGCGTATTTTTGGGCGTATAAGATTTTGTCTGCAATAGCTCGATGTCAACTTGAATCGGTGAGTTTCCTAAAAGACGGAGGATCTGGGTTTCGGTATCGATTTTTTTTGGCATTAGATTTAGTATCACAATTTTTAGCGGGCGAATATCTTGATGAAGTGCCCGATGTTCGGTCATAACAAAGATGTTTTCATTATCAAGGATTTTGGCCGCGGGGAGACTGTCCGGAATTTTAATGGGCATGGTGTGACCACCTTTTATATATAAAATAGGGTACAATTGTTTGTGAAAATCATTTTATCGTATTCCAAAAAGAAAAGCAAGCGCGTCAATAGGCTTATAATGGGGGATTACAAGGAATTTGAGAAATTGAGTAAAAAAGTTGCAAAAAAGTGTTGACAAAAGTATTGTGAAATGGTATTATAACTAA
>CALLQM010000150.1 GCA_938014855.1 uncultured Clostridia bacterium
ATGGTATCTCCCGATTTGTTGGGTGCATCATCTGGCGCAGGATTTGGAGCGGCGGTTTCTCTATTTTTGGGGCTTAATTATGTTACGGTTACGCTCAATTCCTTTATATGCGGCACTGTTGCCGTCATTCTTGCTTATCTCATCAGTACACGTGTCAGGCAAAATCCAACGCTCGGCATGGTGCTTGCCGGAATTATGATCAGTTCGCTTTTCACATCCGGCACCTCTTTTATAAAGCTTGTCGCTGACCCAAATAATGTTTTACCCGCCATTACCTATTGGCTTATGGGAAGTATCGCCGGCGTATCCGCTGAGGGCCTTCGGTTTGCCGCAGTCCCGATTATTTGCGGAATGGCTGTTTTGCTGGTAGTAAGATGGAAAATCAATTTAGTGACCATGGGGGAAGACGAGGCACGTTCCATGGGTGTCAATACAAAAGCAGTGCGCATCCTCGTAATCTTAGCGGCTACACTCGTAACAGCCGCCTGTGTATCCATTAGTGGTTTGATTGGCTGGGTGGGTTTGTTGATTCCTCATTTTGCCCGGCTTATCGTTGGCTATGATTATCGTGTCATGATGCCCGCTTCCATGCTGTTGGGCGCAGGATTTCTCGTATTGGTAGATGATTTTGCACGAATGCTTGTGACATCTGAAATTCCTATTGGGGTTCTGACAGCGTTTATTGGAGCTCCCTTTTTCCTTTCTCTCATTTTAAAAAAAGGAGGAACGATTTGATGCTGAACGTAAGCAATCTGCATTTTAGCTATAAAAATCATTGTGTTTTAAATGGAATCTCCTTTACGGTAAAACAAGGGGAATGTGTTTGCGTGCTTGGAGAAAACGGGGCAGGAAAAACCACACTGTTTAAATGTATTCTAGGATTTTTTCATAACTACCAAGGTGATATCTTAATTCATGATACGCCTCTCAAAGATTTATCTGTAAAAGAGATTGCAAAAAGAATTGCCTATATCCCGCAAGCGCATGAGCCTACGTTTAATTACCTTGTCAAAGATATTGTGTTAATGGGAACCAACGCATTAATGGATGAATATAAAAGCCCTGGAAAAGATGAACGGGCTATTGTAAACGAATGCTTGGAGATATTGGGAATATCTCATCTTGCCCAGCGCGGCTATGCTGAGCTTTCTGGCGGGGAACGGCAATTGGTTTTAATTGCGCGGGCACTTGCGCAAAAATCCAAAATTTTGATTATGGATGAACCTACGGCAAATCTTGATTATGGAAATCAATTGCGAGTAATGAAGCAAGTAAAAAAATTGGCCGAACAAGGCTATATCATTCTCATTTCGACTCATAATCCTGAACATGCTCTGCATTTTGCAGATAAGGTCATGATTTTATCGAATGGAAAAGCTATGTGGTACGGGCATCCGTATGCGATTTTAACACCACAGGTCATTCGCAAAATCTATGGTGTGTCCGTTGAAATTGAGACTGCAAGTACCTCATGGGGAAAAATGGCATTGTTAGCCCCGTGTTTAAAATAATATAAATTTACGATTTAATAGCTCACTGCTAATAAAGCAGTGAGCTATTTTTGGCCTTATTTACCATAAAAAACAGCATAGGGTAAATCCTAAAAATTACCAACGTTCCCTTACGCTCAAAATCAGCAGGATAGACAAGTGGCCAGACAAACCATTTCGATCAATAAATCACGATGCGTAAACTAGTCTTCCGCCAGCCATCTAAAGGGAAAGAGCTTTTTCCATGTTCCTTAAATCCTCCAATTTATACGTATATATCTAGAAAAGCAGTACTTACACACATTGTAGAAAATAAGAAAATAGTACCGACGAAATAGTAATTAGTAAGGTAGAACTGCTATGCAAAAATACCCCCATCACTCTTGAAAGTGAACAGCGTATAGCTTTTAGCGCTTTTCGGAAAATCAAAAGTTGAAAATTATGAACACACAATATATAATTAAGTAACCGAATTGCCGGGAACAAGCTTATTAGATACTGTTGGTGTGGGTACAGTGCTGTTGACTCATTAACAGTACCTTTTTAAGTTCAGCTATCAGGGCTTTAATACCTTATACGAAACAAATTTCGTGCTGCTGAGAATTTGGTGGATGGCATTGCTGAATTTCAGTCTGTGGAAAGATTGTCTAAACCGCATTTTGAACCTTGTCAGACCATCCACATAATAACGGTTTAAAATCAAGTCATATCATCCCGAAGTGCATCAATAATATTTTCCTTTTTGACCTTACTGGTAGCATACAGCATTGTAATAAACACGATAAAAAATACGCTCAACATACCGATTAGCATACTGCCCCACGGAAATTCAAAATGAAAATTATCCATTCTTTCTGCGGTTATGATAGCTTTGTAAATCAGCCACGAGGTGATTCCTGCTACTGGAACCCCGAACAACAATGTCCTCATGCCATAAAAGACACATTCAAAATACATCATCTTATTGAAGCCCCGATCAGACATTCCCACGGAGCGGAGCATGGCAAGTTCACGTCTTCTCAGTTTAATATTTGTAGAAATCGTATTGAACACATTGGCCACCGCGATTAGCGATATCATTATGACAAAGACATAGGTGAACACATCAACAACAAATGTTATACTGCGATATTGGTCAACTACTCCATATAAATTATACATGATATACTCGGACGTAATTCCTGCATTCTGAATCATTGTTTCCATTTCAGCTACCGACTGTGGGGGATTTTCTGACCGAAAGGTCAAGCCCAATTTTGTAGGTGCATTAAGTGTATCGAATTGCGACTTCATCTGGTAAGGGGCAACCGCCATCAAAACGTAGGATTTCACCTCGGATGACTGTGCAGGAAGAGTATCTATTGGGTAAGTATCTACAAGAGTCGTGTGGATTGCTTTCGTCTGAACTCCGGATTTAGAGGTCAACGTAAAATCCATAGCGCGGTTTTCAAATATATCGGCCAAAGATTTATCTTTGGCTACAACAATCATTTTAGCGTCCTGTCCGGTATACTCCTCTATGGGCAGTCCAAGGCTTTCAATAAAGTTCTGATAGATACTGTCCTCAATAAACTGAATATCCATCAAAAGCTCCATTGTTCCGTTCGACCCATCATAACTGTCTGTTTCCCGATAATTATCTGAAAAATCGTTTGTATGTACCTCACATGAATAGGTCAAAATTGCCTGATAGGAACTTTCGTAAACTCCATCAGCGGTTTTCAATTCGTCATAAAGTTGGAATAGTTTACTTTCATCCATGTCCTGTGTGTAGTAACAAATGTCATAGTCAAAGTCCATAGTGTACTGTTCTGAAAGCCGTTTCAGAGTTGTTCCAAAAGCACTTCCGGATACAAACAGTACGACGCTTAAAGTAAGAGATAGCACAACGCTGCGATAGCGTTTTTTGTTTCTCCTAAAATTCTTTAGTGCGAGTGTTCCTTCCAAACCGTAAATACGCTGTGCAAACTTTGATGTTTTAACGGCCTTTAATTCAGTTTTAATCTCGTTAGTTTGGCGGATGCACTCCATCACGGGAGTGTCGGAGGCTTTCTTGGCTGGAATATAGGCGGATATCAGAATTGTAATCAAGCTGACTGCCGCC
>CALLQM010000151.1 GCA_938014855.1 uncultured Clostridia bacterium
ATTTTTGTTAATTTAGGTGGCGAAATAACGGGCGAGAGAGTTATGAGTAGGTATAGAGAATAGAGAGGGGGTCTTATTTTGCAAAAACAATTTAAAAGAAGAGGTGCTGTATATGTGTGCTAAAGTTCAAACGGATGAGCTAAACAATTCCATGAAACAGAATTTAGCAGACGATAAATATCTAACGTTTTGGATCGACCAACAACTATTTGGTTTTCCGGCATTAGATGTTGCTCAAATAGTTGGTATGCAGCAGATAACCCCTATTCCGGAGTTTCCACATTATGCTAAAGGAATTATCAATTTGAGAGGAGAAATCATTCCTGTCATTGATATGCGTCTACGGCTTCATCGAAAAGAAGCAGCGTATGATGAACGTACATGTATTGTTGTTACAACAATCAAAGAAAACCTGATTGGCTTAATCGTGGATACAGTGGAAGAAGTATCTGAAATTACGCAGGGACAAATTTCCCCGCCGCCTAAACTGACAAATGATAGGACCAATGTTTTTCTTACTGGAGTTGCACAGTTGGAAGAAAAAATTATTTTGTTGGTTAATACAGAGAAAATCCTAACGGAAGATGAACTAGCAGTTGTATTAAAAACAAGTGAGGGAGAAAACGAATAGATGTTTAAGCATATGAAAATTAGAAAGAAACTAATGTTGTCTTTTCTATACTTGACGGTGGCAGTAAGTATTTCCGGCATTATCAGCGTAGTAAGCATGCATTACATAGAACAAAGATATCGCTCAGTGCTCCAAAACTATGGATTTGCCCAAGGTTCAGTAGGTATGATGATCTCTACGATGCAGGAAGCGCGGGTTTCAGCCGATGAAGCCATCGTGCAGGATATCAATACGCAAGCGGTGGAACAAGCGGTAGAGATGCTTAAGTGTGCTCCGCAAAATATGCAGTCCTTGTTGGATGAGATCAAGCCAACGCTTATTTCAAGTGAAGAGAAAGCGGCATTTAACACCATAGAGCAGACATGGCCACAGTGGATGGAAGAAATCAACAAAGCAGTTGATATGGGCAAAAACGCGGAAAAACTAAAAAATGATGTTGCATTGGAAATGATCAATGAAAATGTCATACCGCTATATAATGAGATTTACCAAGCGGCCAATACCTTGATGAGCCTAAAAATGAATGATGGCAATGCGATAGCCGCCAAGTTAAATATTTTAGGATCCGTCATTCTAGGTGTTGTAATCGTCCTCATTGCTGGGATGTTTGGAATCAGCATTGTATTGGGGATTCGCGGCGGTCACAGCTTAATTAAACCAATTTTGGAAGTGGAAGCGGCTTCTAAGCAGCTGGCAGAAGGCAATTTGGATATTGAAATTGCGTATCAGTCCAAAAATGAATTGGGTCAGCTGGCAGAAAGTATGAGACAAACTATTCAAACGCTCAAAAATTATATTAATGATATTGAGTATAGTTTGGGTGAGCTGGCAAAGGGCAATCTAAGAGTACAGACGAGTGCAGAGTTTAAAGGCCACTTTATTGCATTGGAACGTTCGATTCAGCTTATTATTGAACAGCAGAACGAAAATGTTGCACAACTAACCCAAAGCGCACAGCAGGTAGCAAGCGGTTCCGGACAGGTTTCAGCCGGTTCTCAAGCATTGGCGCAGGGAACAACTGAGCAGGCAAGCTCGGTGGAAGAACTAGCGGCCACAATCAATCGTATTTCTGACAAAGTCAATAACACGGCAGAGCATGCCAACCAAGCTGGCCACAAGATGGACGAGACTGGTTCGGAAGTGGATGTATGCAGCCGTCAAATGGAGCAAATGGTGAAAGCAATGGTGGAAATTTCTCAAAGCTCTGATGAGATTGGTAAAATCATAAAAACCATTGAAGATATCGCATTTCAGACCAATATTCTTGCTCTAAATGCTGCAGTAGAAGCGGCACGTGCCGGTGCGGCCGGAAAAGGCTTTGCAGTGGTTGCGGATGAAGTGCGTAATTTGGCATCCAAGAGTGCGGAAGCTGCCAAGAATACAACGGAACTAATCAGCAATTCCATCAAGTCCGTAGAAAATGGTACAGAAATTGTGGATAGTACGGCGAAATCTCTGAGTAAAGTCATTGAAGGCACACAAGCAGTGGATGATCTTGTCAATAAAATTGCAGATGCCGCAAATGAACAGGCAGAAGAGATTGTACAGGTTACACAGGGTGTCGATCAGATTTCAGGCGTTGTGCAGACCAACTCAGCAACTGCGGAACAAAGTGCGGCAGCAGCGGAAGAACTTTCGACACATGCACAGCTTTTAAAACAGCTTGTTAGCCAATATAAACTAAAAGAGGATACCGAAGAAGAACAAATTCCGGATCGTTCGTTAAGCTATACTTCAGATGAAACGGACGATAGCAAATATTAAATTTCTGCCTTGACGGAAAAAACATAGTTTTATGAAATGCAGGCCGCTTTTAGAAAAAGGCGGCCTGCGGGAAACTTTCGGTACGTAAACAAACCGTGTTATAATAGTTCATGTGTTTGAACGATTATAGTGATTTATCAAAGCTTAATTTTATCTGACAGGCGGTGCTTGGATGCAACTACCGAGAGAAAAATTACAAATTTTATATGAGAATCTGTTTCAGCTTGCCGATTGTGGAATTTGGCAATGGGATCCACAATCTGAAAAATTTGATGCAAATATTTGTTGGGAGATTCTGTATGGTGGAAAACCTCCAAAAACAATGTGTCTGGCAGAATTGCTTGATAGTTTGTTTCAATGGCACTCAGATGCTGACCGGCAGAGGTTTTTGCGCGCTCTTAGTGGAGAAGAGACTTGCTATCGCACCAGTGGCTCTGTTTTGGATGAACGATTTGGCATCAAAGAGATTTCCGAAACGTTCTTTATTCTTCGTGATGATGATGGTATGCCGTTAAAGGTTCTTTGCTGTATTTCGGACAGAGAGCAATTAGACGTGAAAGAACCCCCGTATCTCAACCATTCATACGATGTGCTGACGATGCTCCCAGACCGAAATTCAATGCTTGCAGCTTTGAGCGAAGCAGCGTTTCAACCTGGCAGTATTTTTCAGCAAAATGCGCTTTTATTTATTGATATTAATCAGTTTTCCCGCGTCAATAACCATTATGGATATTCAACGGGTGACTATGTGATACAGGAGATTGCGCAAAGACTTGCAGCGCTCAAATCGTCTAGAGTCTATGTTTGCAGAGGAGAAAGCAATAATTTTTCCATTGTATTTCGCAGCATTAGCCATATTGATGAATTGGATTGGATGGTCAAACAGATCTTTTCCTGCTTTGAAAAGCCGTTTTTGGTACATTGCGCAAAACGCAAATTGATGTTAACGGTAAGCATTGGCATTGCAACGTTTTATTCAGATGGAGAAGAGCCGGATACGATTATTAGTTCTGCGTTTGCGGCGTTAAAGCGTGCAAAGGAAACGGCAAATTTTGGCAATAGTTTTGCGCTGTTTAATAAGTCTCTGCTTATGGATATTCAGCAGCGGGAGCGTATTATTTCTGTATTAGAAAAGCATCGGGATAATCATTGTCTTAAGCTCTATTTCCAGCCTCAGATTAACAGCGTCAATAATCAGCTGCATGCATTTGAAGTTCTTTTGCGGATGGACAGCATGCAAACAGGATTCGTAATGCCGTCTGATTTTATTCCCATTGCGGAAGAAACCGGATTGATTATTGATATGGGATATTGGCTGTTGGAGGAATGCTGTCAGGCGATTAAGCGGTTTCGGTGGGAAGGAATTCAGTTCCATACGATGGCGATTAACATTTCGCTTGTTCAGCTCATGTCGCCGAATTTTGTAGAAAAAGTGAAAAAAATTGTAACCGATGCAGAACTTGATCCAAGCTGGCTGGAATTCGAAATTACCGAATCGGTTCTCATGAATTCAGTAGAATATGGTGCTCATTTGTTGATGGAACTCAAAAAATTCGGAATTAATATTACACTAGATGATTTTGGACTGGAATATTCTTCACTTAATTATATTAGAGCGTTGTCAATTGATACACTGAAAATTGATAAAGTGTTTGTTGATACGATTTGTAACGACCAAAAGTCGAAATCAATTGTGGAAATGATTTTGAATATGGCTCGAAAAATAGGAATGGAAGTGGTGGCAGAAGGCGTTGAAACGTATGAACAGCTGGAAGAACTGCGCCGCATGCTTTGCCCAATCATTCAAGGATATTATTTTTGTCGGCCTCTTCCTGAATCAGATATTATTAAAAAATATCAGTTAAAAATGACGGTTCGATAAGAAATTTCATTGATAAGCAGGTAAAAAAGCGCCCTTTTGGGCGCTTTTTGCTATTTAAATAGAGAATGTAAAGTTATAAGCAACAAGAAAACGCGATTCTTTTGGGTATAATAGTTTAACTGCTATTGAAAGAAGGTGGCCGAATGGCGGACTCAAATCAAGAACCCAATCGCTTAATACATGAAACATCTCCATATCTTTTGCAGCATGCATACAATCCTGTAAATTGGTATCCGTGGGGACAAGAAGCATTTCATAAAGCGAAATCGGAAAAAAAGCCGATTTTTCTTTCCATAGGTTATTCTAACTGCCACTGATGCCATGTAATGGCACATGAAA
>CALLQM010000152.1 GCA_938014855.1 uncultured Clostridia bacterium
CAGTGCGGTCATAAAACAGCACCCTGACCTTATAAATCTTGTTGCGGTAAAAAACCTGCGCGAATTGATTAACATCGATTATCGCAGTGATTTAGACACTATTCTCGAAAAGTAATTGAAACAAATGCGAAAAGGCGTCCAACCATATGGTTGGACGCCTTTTTTTATAAATTTTCTTTTATTTTAATTACCGTGCCTGTCAGAAAATCCGGTGGAATGATTCGTTTATCATCCACAAAATAATTGAACAAAATTTGGATCGCCTGATATCCATGTTGTACAGGTTCCTGACAAATCGTAAAATCAATCATTCCATTATGAATGAGTCTGCGAGTTGCCGCGACATCATCGAAGCACAGCACCCACATGGGATGTTTTTTGCGAATCCCAAGTTCTTCCATCGCTTTGCAAACACCTGCCGCGCCTGCCGCGGCAATAAAAATACAATTGATTTGTTGATTTTTACGGAAAAGCTCCAAAGCAGTTCGGTAAGCGTGATCTTCATCATCTTGAGATTCAAACACATCCACCAAATGATACTCAATCCCATATTCTTTGAGCTTGCGCGAAAAGCCTTGGATGCGTTCGTTATGCCCTTTTATTTTTAAAGAGCCTGTTACGATCAGCATATTCAGCTTTTGTCGAGCACAAAGAGACAGCAAACCTGCCGCCGTATACCCGCCTTTGAGATAATCACTTCCAATGTAGCAAAGCCGTTTGGTATCCGATAGGTCTGTGTTGACCGTAACCACCGGGATTCCGCTTTCTACCAACTGGTTGACATAATTGCGAACTTCACAAATGTCTACCGTTGAAATGCATAGTGCAGTACTGCCTGATTCCACCAATTCCTGAAGCGCTTTAATATGATCGTCCGGGTTATACCCGCGAATCTTTTTAACCAAAACGGTAACGCCAAAGTCTGCAAGATCCTTTTGCGCAGAATATATCCCCTTGATGACATCATCAAAGAATGCGTTTCCAATGCTTGGAATCAGACATCCAATTTTAATGGGCTGTTTGCGTACCGCCAAGATCTTACCTGCCCGATTGGGCAGGTAACCCATGGCATCCGCTAATCTGCGTATATTTTCCGCAACATCCGGTTTCACTCCGCCACGATTGTGCAGCACTCGATCAACCGTTCCGCGGGATACTCCTGCCGCGGCGGCAATTTCCTTAATCGTAACGGCCATTTTTCTCCTCCTTGTATCCATGCATAGAACAAATCTACTTTACCTTGCATTTATGTAGCTGTCAACAGGAAATGTAAACTGGCCGTTCTTATGAAACCTATGCAAACGGATTCTCGGACGGATAAAGCATTCCTTTTGGCTGATTAAAGGAAACATCAGAAATTCCTAAGTAGTTGAATACCGTAAACAGCGCTTTTCCAAAATGTCCGAATGCAACCGCACCATGATGCGGATACCGTTTTTCAATCAGCACATTGCGGTAAAAACGTCCCATTTCCGGAATGGCAAATACACCAATGCCTCCGAATGAACCGGTCGGAACCGGCAAAACTTCACCCTGCGCAATGTAAGCCTGCAAAGAGGTGTCTGCATTGCTGTGCAGGCGGAAAAATGTAATTTCGCCTGGAGCGATGTCGCCTTCCATTGTTCCGCGTGTAAAGTCCGGCGTACCGCTGTCTTCCATGAGACGGTTTTGAATCAGCTGATACTTGAGCGCACCTTTTGACAGCTTGCAGATCGGGGTATTTCCGCAATGGAATCCCATAAACGTATCCTGCAGTGTATAAGAGTATTTACCCTTGATTTCCTCATCGTACAGATCTGTAGGAACCGAGTTGTTAATATCGAGCAGAGTCACGGCATCACCAGTCACGCATGCGCCGATATACTCACTCAGTGCTCCATAAATATCCACTTCACAAGCAACCGGAATGCCGTGTGCGGTCAAGCGGCTGTTAACATAGCACGGTTCAAATCCGAATTCTCTTGGGAATGCAGGCCAGCACTTATTGGCAAATGCCACATATTTGCATGCACCTTTGTTGTTTTCTGCCCAATCCAGCAAAGTCAATTCAAACTGCGCCAGTTTCGGAAGCAGATCCGGATACTGGGCACCGCTTCCCATTTCCTTTTCCATGTCTGCAACCACATCTTTGATGCGGGCATCGTTTTCATGTGCTTTAAATGATACAAGCAAATCCAGTTCCGAATTTTCCTGAATTTCCACACCAATATCATATAGGGCTTTGATTGGCGCATTGCATGCAAAGAAATCCTGCGGGCGCGGTCCGAATGTGATAATTTTGAGTGAAGAAATTCCCAGTAAAGCGCGGGCAACCGGGATAAAGTCGCAGATCATCTTGCAGATATCTTCCGCAGTTCCAACAGGATACTCGGGAATGACTGCTTTAATTTTACGCAGACCGAGGTTATAGGAACAGTTGAGCATTCCGCAGTAAGCATCACCGCGTCCGCCCATCAAATCTTTTCTCGTTTCTTCCGCGGCGGCCGCATACATAACCGGTCCATCAAATTGTTGTGCAATCAAAGTTTCCGGTGTTTCGGGTCCGAAGTTCCCCAAAAAGACCACCAATGCATTGCATCCGGCATCCTGTACATCTTTCACCGCTTTTTGAACATCATTCTCGTTTTCTACGGTTACTTTTGATTCATAAATTTCACACTTATCTGCCGCACATGCATCCGCAATTGCTTTGCGGCGGCGCTCGGAAAGTGAAATTAAGAAACAATCGCGGCTGACAGAAATCAGACCCAGCTTTACTTTTGGTATATTTTGAAACATTACCATACAACTCCTTATTTAATCTCTATATTATCGCCCGACAATCCCACGAATGCGCCTTGTTTGGCTTCGTCGGAATCGGGATGGGCAATCAGCCATTTATTACAAGCCCAAAGCAGCGGATTTTCGGCAAAATTCCCGGCGGCTTTCGGCTTTTCACTGTTTGTACCGCGCGGCAGAATCACTGCAACACGGAATCCATGGTTTTCGTTACTGCAGGGGGCATAGTGCAGTGTCGTTTCATAAAGCTGTACAGCTGTTCCCTTTGGAACCAAAAACGCCTCTACTTCGCCGGTATCCAAATGCCCGTCATGCACTTTTTGCAGACTGGCGACCAAAAGAATCATATCATCTGCAGCAATATTCAGTTCACTGTCACGGTGGTATTCCAAGCAGTTCAGCATATGATTCTTCCCGTTGCAATAGCCGATCTGAATCGGCATACCGCCGTAAAATCCGTCTCTCAATTCCTGAAAGATCGGAAGCGCCTCCAGCGCAGGTTCAGACGGTACATAAATCACGCTGTCCTCCGGACAAGGTGTTTTTTGTTCCAGTTCTCTTACAAATTCGGCAAGTGATAGGTTTTCAACAATTCTGCCATATTGGGCAAACGATTGATCCGATACCGATTTTATCTGCAAAGCTAAAACCCCCTTATAATGCCGCCAACGTATGGAAATGATCTTTCAAGCTGGGATACAGTTTCCGATACAATTGAAAATACTGTTCATAAACTGCCGTGTTTTCGGCAATCGGATTTTGCGCAGGATTTGTTTTTATAATGTCTCGGCAGGCCTGCTGAACATTCGGATAAAGTCCAGCGGCTACTCCCGCCAAGATTGCCGCACCGAGTGCAGGGCCTTCTTTCGACGCGATGGTCTGCACATTGCAGTTATAGGTATCCGCCAGCATCTGACGCCAAAGCGGACTGGAGCCACCGCCGCCGCATGCATACATCGTGCTGAATGAGATTCCCATTTCTTTGAGGGTATCCAAACAGTCACGCAGAGAGTAAACCACGCCTTCCATCACTGCACGAAGCATATCGTAGCGCGTATGAATTGCCGACAGGCCAAAGAATACGCCACGGCTGTCCGCATCCAAAAGCGGCGAACGTTCGCCCATCAAATATGGAAGATACAACAAACGATTTGCGCCCACAGGTACGCGTTTTGCCTGCATATCCATCAAATAATACGGATCGACTCCCATGCCGTCTGCGGCTTGTTTTTCCGCATCACAGAAGTTGTCACGATACCATTTGAGCGACAGTCCTGCCGCCAGTGTACAGCTCATAACCGTCCAGCATCCAGGTACCGCGTGGCAGAACGTATGGACTCGTCCTTCCGGATGAATGGCGACCTCATCAGAATGGGCAAAAATGACGCCGGAAGTACC
>CALLQM010000153.1 GCA_938014855.1 uncultured Clostridia bacterium
CCCATCTCCATCCCCGATTCCAAACCATCCGCCTTGACCATCCAGCTCAGGTTCCTGTGCATCCCGAGGAGTTGCCAATGTTTCAATAAACGAAGCGCAAGCATCCAGTGCATCATCTTTCCATGTTTCCACTTGCGGGATTGTACCTAGTTCCACCTTTTCCGCCGTCAGCAATGCATGGTACTGCTGAGATATTTGTTTTAAAAATGGTGGATTGGCATCCACAAGCAAATAACAAAGAACCACCAACAATGTACTGACAGCAAGCTGAGATAACAGTGCTACAAGATATGGATCACGTTCTTCTGTTTTGCGAACCGGACGGACGATTGTCCGGCGGCGCGGCTTTGGACGATTCAGCATAGCTTTCACTCTCCTTGCCTTCTTTACAAGACAAGTTTATGCAGAAATGCCAGAAAAAATGTGGGACGGCATCACCGTCCCACATTTTAAACGCTTATTTTTTTGATTTAATGTACTCGTCAATCGCTTCGGCAGCGGTTTTTCCGGCTCCCATTGCCAAGATAACCGTAGCGGCACCTGTTACAGCATCTCCACCAGCGAAAACGCCATCTTTTGTGGTTGCACCGTTGTCTTTTGCAATCAAGCAGCCATATTTATTGGCTTCCAAACCTGTGGTTGTCGAACGAATCAGCGGATTCGGGCTGGTTCCAATCGACATGATCACGGTGTCAACCGGCAACACAAAGTTGCTTCCTTCAATTGCAATCGGACGACGGCGTCCGGAAGCATCCGGCTCACCCAGTTTCATTTCAACGCATTCCATTCCGCTGACTCGACCATTTTCATCTCCGAGAATCTTAACGGGGTTATTGAGCAGTTTAAAAATGATACCCTCTTGCTGAGCATGATGTACTTCTTCGACACGTGCCGGCAGTTCTTCCATAGAACGGCGGTATACGATATAAACGTTTTCCGCTCCCATACGTTTTGCACAGCGGGCGGCATCCATTGCAACGTTTCCTCCGCCGACTACTGCAACCGATTTGCTCTTAGCAATCGGTGTATCATAGCCATCTTTATATGCTTTCATTAAATTGATACGGGTTAGATATTCATTAGCAGAATAAACACCGAGAAGATCTTCGCCTTCGATATTCATAAAGCTTGGCAGACCTGCACCGGAACCAATGAAGACTGCTTCAAAGCCCTGTTCAAACAATTCGTCAACCGAATCGACTTTTCCGATAACCATATTGGGTCGGATATCGACGCCCATTTTTTCAAGTTTGCTGACTTCTTTTGCAACAATGGCTTTCGGCAGACGGAACTCAGGGATACCATAGATCAATACACCGCCTGCGGCGTGAAATGCTTCATAAACAGTTACTTCGTAACCCATTTTAGCAAGGTCGCCTGCACAAGTGAGTCCAGACGGGCCTGCTCCAACGATTGCAACTTTGTGACCGTTGGTTTTCGGTTTTTCAACATGATCGGAGCCATTAGCCATGTGCCAGTCTGCTACAAAGCGCTCCAAGCGGCCGATTGCTACCGGTTCGCCTTTGATGCCGCGGACACATTTGCCTTCGCACTGGCTTTCCTGCGGACATACACGGCCGCAAACAGCAGGCAAAGAGTTGGTGATTGAAATTTCTTCATAAGCGCCTTCAAAATCACGGGCAGCTACTTTCGCAATGAATTCCGGAATGTGAACATTGACCGGGCAGCCTTTTACGCAAGGTTTATTTTTACAGTTAAGGCAGCGAGTTGCTTCTTCCACTGCCATATCTTCTGTATAACCAGTTGCTACTTCAAGAAAATTTTTATTGCGGACATTTGGATCCTGTTCCGGCATCGGAACCTTTTTTAAAGACATATTAGGCATTGCGTTTTCCTCCTGTTAAACGGCATACATGTTCTTTATCCGCGGCTTCACGCTCTTTATAGAACGTGTTACGTTTCATAAGCTCGTCAAAATCGACCTCGTGACCGTCAAAATCCGGGCCGTCTACACAGGCAAACTTTGTCTTTCCGCCGACCTTAACACGGCATCCGCCGCACATTCCTGTTCCATCAACCATGATTGGATTGAGTGAGACCAGTGTTTTGATTCCGTACGGCTTGGTTGTTGCCGCTACAAACTTCATCATAATAATTGGTCCAATTGCAATCACTTCATCGTATTGATTGCCTGCATCAATTAATTGCTGCAGCTTGTTGGTTACAAGACCCTTTTCACCATACGTTCCATCATCGGTCATGATATAGAGGTTATCGCTGACTGCACGCATTTCATCTTCCAAAATAACAATGTCCTTGGAACGGAAACCAGCAATCATATCCACTTTAATTCCAGCATTGTGCAAAGCTTTTGCCTGCGGGTATGCAATTGCATTGCCTACGCCGCCGCCAATTACGCAAATACGTTTTGCATTGGGATCAACGTGAGTCGGAACACCAAGAGGACCAACAAAGTCGAGGATGCTGTCGCCTTCTTCCAATGTGTTCAGAAGTTTTGTTGAAGCACCTACGATTTGATAAATAATTGTAACGGTTCCCTTTTCCCGATCATAATCAGCAATGGTCAGAGGAACACGCTCTCCTTTTTCATCAACGCGAAAAATGATAAATTGACCCGCTTTAGCCTTTTTGGCTATATGCGGAGCTTCAATTTCCATCAGCGTCACGGAATCGTTTAAACAGCGTTTGGTAACGATTTTGTACATAGTCTCACTCCTATTTTTTATAGCGCGCAAACCACAATAGCGCAAATTAGACAAAAAAATATCAAATCCAACATAACTGTTGGTAATATTTTATCAAATCAATCGGATAATAATAACTTTTTATTATCGTTTCAATTATAACAAGTTTTATCCCTAGATGCAATATGAAAAACGACACAAACCAGCCAAAAAATTCAGGCAAGGTTTGTATCGTTTCCGTTTTTTATGATTTTACCTTGATCTTAAATCGCTGGTAAACACTGTGATCGATGTAAGATTCTCCGATCAAATAGGCCGTTCCG
>CALLQM010000154.1 GCA_938014855.1 uncultured Clostridia bacterium
TCGGGAAATTCTTCTGCAACGCCCCCTAAATTACGGATGAGCGCACAAACAGCAGAAAGACGATCGCTTTCTTTGATGCGCAGACGAGCCGCGTTGTAAATTTCGGTATCACCCTGCGCGAATGCGGCAGTTACCGCCAAAATCGGAATCAAGTCGGGAATCGGTGCGGCATCGATGCGTATGCCATGCAGTGGGGATGGCTTTATTAAAAATGCTCCATTTTGCACCTCGGTTTGTGCACCGAACTGCTGTAAGATTTGAATGATTGCTCGGTCACCCTGTACGGATGATTCCTCTAAACCGTCCAATGCGATGTTTCCGCCCAATGCACCTGCACACATCCAAAATGCGGCGTTCGAATAATCGCCTTCCACTTGTTTTTGTCCGGGGCGATAGGTTTGGTGACCCGGAATGAGATAACCAAAAGCAGTCTGTTCAATTACAATTCCTGCGTCAGTAAGCGCGCAAAGCGTCATATCGACATAGGAGGCAGATTGCAGTGGGGAAGTGAGATGAATTTCGCTGTCCTCATCCAGCAAAGGTAGTGCAAACAGCAGACCGCTCACAAATTGCGAGCTGACATCTCCGGGAAGAAAGAATTTGCCGCCGTTCAATTTCCCATGAATCGTAAAGGGCATGTGGTCACATTTGATTGTAATTCCATGCTGACAGAGCTGATCGGTCAATACGCCGATTGGACGCTCAGGAAGGCGTCCTTCTCCTTTAAAAACAGCAGTAAGACCCAGCGCCGCGGCAATTGGAAGGATAAAACGTAGTGTGGAGCCGCTTTCCCGGCAATTCAGCGTGACAGGATGCGCCGCCCACTGCGAACCGATCAATCGAACCGTCTGTCCATTTTGTTCAAAAGACTGCCCCATCGCATGGAGCACGGCAAGGGTTGCCTCCATATCCGTTGAATCCGAAATAGGCGAGACAACGCTGTCTGCCTGCGCCAAAGCGGCACAAATAAGCGCACGATGCGCCGCAGATTTTGACGGCGGTGCGGTTAAACGACCGGAAAGTTGGCTTGGGTAGACGCGCACATCACTCATAGCGTTCACCTGCCATAAATGTGTACAGTTTTTCCGCCTGCACCGGATAAAGCGATGCTTTTCCGATTTTATCAAGAACTACAAGGTTGATGTTTGAACCACTGCGTTTTTTATCACCCATGCAGGTTTTACAAAGTACAGACAAAGGTGCATCGGTGGAAGTTGGCAGACCATAGCGCTGACAGCATTCTGCAATTCGCTTTGCGGTGCCTTGCGGCGTAATACCCGCTTTTTCACACGCTTCGCAGACCATTACCATTCCGATGGCAACGCCGCGGCCGTGCGCAAGCGTAAAGTCCGAATATGTTTCCACAGCATGCCCTAGTGTATGGCCGAAATTAAGCCATTGCCGAACGCCTTTATCACGTTCGTCCTGTTCAACGACCTCACGCTTTAAGTCCACACAGCGGCTGATTACTTCGTCCAAATAGAACTCGATTGGCTTGCTTTCTAACAATTTAAACAGCGAACTGTCCAAAATCGCACCGTATTTAATTGCTTCCGCAACTCCATCTGCGAATGTCTCTTTGGGAAGGGTATTGAGTGTGGCTGGGTCACAAATGACAAGTTTTGGCTGCCAAAATGCACCCACAAGATTTTTTCCCTGCGGGATATCCACCCCCGTTTTCCCTCCGACAGAGGCGTCAATCATAGCGAGAAGCGTAGTGGGAAGCTGAATAAAATCGATTCCTCTCAACCAGCTGGCGGCGGCAAAACCCGCCAAATCGCCCACGACACCGCCGCCCAATGCGATGACAAGATCGGAACGGGTGATGCTGTTGGCGGCAAAAAAGTCATAAACGCGGTTTACGGTTTCCAGCGTTTTGGATTCTTCCCCGTGCTTAAAAGCAAACTTGCAGACGGAATAACCGGCATCAATCAGCTGCTGATGCAGTGTTTCGCCATAGAGTGCATCGACGGTGTCGTCGGTCACAATTGCGAGGGTGGGCTTCTTTGTGCCCAAAAGATTCGAAAGAGATTCCGAGATACGATTGAATAGACCTGCTTCAATTTGAATTTCATATGGCCGTCCCGTTTGTACGGTAATAGTTCTCATTTGTCAAGCGCCTCCTTGATTTTACGCCCTTCATCTAACAGCTGATAAAGCCGCTGTTCGTCCTGTTCGGCTATAGCGTCCCGATATTCCTGTAAATGTTCAATAATAGTGTCGATTTCATCAATCAAACAGGATTGATTTTCTAAGAATAGTTCCGTCCACATCTGTGCATTGAGCTTTGCCACGCGGGTTAAATCTTTATAACTTCCTGCGGAAAACCCCGCATGCTTTTGTGCCGTGGGGCTTTTGATATAGGCGCTGGAAACGACATGCGCCAATTGGGAAGTAAACGCAATGATGCGGTCATGATCTTGTGGAGTTGTAACCGTCATGCAGTCAAATCCGATACCGCAAAACAGGTCGGAAAGCAAATTCAAGTGTTCGGTTGGAAATTTCGCATCAGGTGTCACAATCATGCTGGCGCCGCAAAACAAATCTGCATCGGAACTGGAAAATCCCCAGTGTTCTTTGCCGGCCATCGGATGACCGCCGAGGTAATAAACGTGGTGCTGGGAACAAAGTCCGCTTAATTTGTCTTGTAAAAATTGCTTGACACCACATAGATCCATCAAGATGCATCCGGGTTTCAAATTGTTTCTATTATTTTCTACAAATTCCACCGCCTGCCGCGGGTAGAGCCCAAGAAATACGAGATCACACAAAGCAAGATCAGCTTGTGACATGCTGCTGTCGATCGCGCCTTCTGATTGAGCCAAACGGATTGTTTCGGCATTGATATCATATCCGTAAACCGAATGTTCCGTATATTTTTTAAGGGCTTTTGCCAAAGAACCGCCGATGATTCCAAGCCCAATGATTCCAATATGCAGTCGTTTTTTGCTCAAATAAGATCCCATCCTTCCGGCAAGCCGAGCAGCTGTGCGGCGTTTGCCGCGCGGATGCCCATTTATAGACTTTATTATAACAAAGTTATCTGCAAAATGGTAGCGTAAATTTTATAGCGGGTATCGATGCCGTCTTTAGCCATAAACAAAGAACGGTTCACATAAACTATCATGAGGTGATGGGAATGTTTGCTGTTTTAAAATGGAAAAAAGCGGCGTTTTTTTTAGCTGTACTTATCGTAGCGGTATTTTTATTATTTAGTGCCGCGGGAAAGGCTGTCCAAACGGCGGCGGCTCCGCATGAACTGCCAATTTATTCGGTGATAACGGATGAAAAGCAGCTATCGCTTACCATCAATTGTGCATGGGATGACAGCGATATCGACCAGCTGCTACAAATTTTGAGCGATCGAAACATCAAAGCAACTTTTTTTATTGTCGGGGATTGGTGCGATAAATATCCGCAGGCGGTGCAAAAACTGGCAGATGCAGGGCACGAACTTGGAAGTCATTCGGATACGCATCCCGATATGACGCGTCTTTCAAGAGAACAAATTGCAGAAGAACTGCGTGCATCCAAAGAAAAAATCGAATCTGTTTCCGGTAAACCGATTCATTTATTCCGTGCGCCATCCGGGTCTTATAACGATTTAGTTGTATCTACCGCGCGTTCGCTCGACTGGGAAGTCATTCAGTGGTCGAATGATTCCATTGACTGGAAAGATCCGCCTGTTGAAGAAATGACTCAACGAGTCTTAAAGAAAGCACAGCCGGGCGATATCTTGCTGTTTCATGCCGGAAAGAAAAATACCCCTGCGGCGCTGGAAATCATTTTAGACGATTTGCAGGCGCAGGGATATCAGTTTGAACCGGTGGGTTCTCTCATTTATCCAGAGCCGTATTCCATTGACCATGCAGGAAAACAGATAAAAAAATAGAAGAAAAGATTGCCAATTTAAGTTACGCATGGTATACTTTATAAAAACGATTAATTTTAAAAAATAAGTCGTGCTGCTTGGGGGAATCTATATGACGATCGGAGCAGTTATCATTGCGGATGGGAAAACAACACATGGCTCAATTTTGCCGGCTACAACATCGGTAGGTTCTGTTTCAGCAGTAAAGCGTTTGATTGGAACGTTTCATCAGGCCGGAGCGGAATGGATTGTTGTGGTTACCGATCAAACATCGTTTGCAAATGTAGAAAAACATACCGCTCGTTTGGGGGTTTTATGTCTTTGCAATGAGGAGCAGACGGATTGCGAAATGATCGATTTTGCCAAAATAGGTCTGCAATATCTGCAAGATAAATGTGACGCTGTTTTGCTGACTCCTGTTAATAACCCTTTGTTTACCGCCCGCACGATTCATAAGCTGTTACAGTCCGAGGCAAAAATTGCCAGCCCGGTTTACAAAAACAAATCAGGGCATCCGCTTTTGATTGCAAGCGATGCGATTCCATCGATTTTGCAGTACCAAGGAGACGATGGTTTACGCGGTGCAATTAAAAACAGCCCATATGATCGCAGTTTTGTGACTGTAACGGATGCAGGAATTCTTTGCAATATTGCCTCTTCGAGCAACTATCATGGGCTTCTTGAGGATTTTAAACAGCAGTCTTTTCATCCATCCATAAAAGTTCGTTTAGTGAAAGAGCAGCCTTTTTTTGGACCCGGAGCGGCTCAGCTGCTGACTTATATAAGAGATACTGGCTCGGTGCGTCTTGCTTGTCAGCAAATGGGAATATCATATAGTAAAGCATGGAAGATCATCGATGTGATGGAACAGCAGACCGGAAACAAAATGGTAGAACGTCAGCAAGGCGGTAAAAATGGCGGAAAGGCTTATTTGACTGCGCAGGGCGTCTGTCTGCTAAATAAATTTAATCAGTTTGAGCGGGCTTGTAAGAAATTTACACAGCATGCTTTTGAAGAAATTTTTAAGACAGATTGAATCTGTCTTAAATTTTGATAACCGAGTTATTTTTGAAAAGTATTCGTTGATAAAGAAAGGGAGAAATAAAATGAAAAAAATACTTACAATTCTTTTTGCGGTCACTCTGTTGGCCGGATGTGCGAAAACTGCTGAGCCGTCTGCCGAAAATCCACAGCAGGCAGAACCACAGCAATCTTCTGCAGAATCTTCGGAATCATCTTTGGCTGAATCATCGGAGCAGACCGAAACCTTGTCCGGTCATTCTTTAATGATTTATAGCGGCGCAGGTATGAAAAAACCATTCCAAGAGATTTCAGATAATTTTGAGGCAGAAACCGGTTGTGAGATGATGGTGACATTTGCCAATGCCGCCCAAATTCAAACACAAATCAATACAGCGCAAGAAGGGGATTTGTTTATTGCCGGTTCTGCACAGGAGCTTAAACCTGTACAAGAGGTAGTCACCGAATCAAAAGATTTGGTAAAACATATTCCCGTATTGACCGTTCAAAGCGGAAATCCTTGCAATATAAGCGGAATTATGGATTTGGCGCAGCCGGAAATTCGTGTTTTATTTGGCGATGCAAAATCGACACCGATTGGAAAAATTGGAGATAAGGTGCTTAGCGATTTTGGCATTACAGATCAAGTAAATTTGGTTGTTAGGACAACGACAGCACCAGCCATTACCTTGGCACTGGCCGCCGGAGAATGTGATGCGGGTATCGTGTGGAAAGAAAACGCAAATACAGATGGAATCGAAATTGTAGAAACAGAGGATATGGAAAACTATATCAAAACTGTTCCTGCCGCTTCGCTGAGTTATAGCGATGATGCAGAGGCTTTAGAAGTATTCCTTACTTATTTGGATTCGGAAAATGCGAAATCAATTTGGCAAAAGTATGGTTATGAAGTGCTAAATTAATATCATATAAAATTCAGATGAATCATGGAGAAGTCTATGAAAAAACGAACGGGTTTTGACATCATTGCAAAGACAATTTTGATTTTGGTAACGCTGTTTCTTGCAATGAGCATGGCGGTGGTTGTTGTAGGCGGAATTCCTTTTTTAGGGAAAGCAATCTGCTGTGACGAGACACTGTTTGCTCTTCGTCTAAGCTTGGTTACAGCGAGTATCTCCACGATTTTATGCTTTTTGCTGGCTATTCCAAGCGGGTATGCTTTGACCAAATGCTCAATGCCATTTGCAAAAACCATCCAAACCATCTTGGAACTGCCGCTGTCATTGCCGAATCTTGTATTGGGAATGTGTATGCTCATCATGTTCTCTACCCATTTTGGAAAAACATTAAAATTGTTGGGCTTTCGGGTCGTGTTTGACACAAAAGGCATTATCATAGCGCAGACGGTGGTCAATCTTCCGTTGGCAATCCGCATTATTCGGACTGCATTTTTAGAAGTGGATGGGCGGCTCGAGCTCATAGCGGGTACTCTTGGGGCATCCAAATGGAAGCGGTTTTTGACGATTACTCTGCCGCTTTCCCGTCGTGCGATTATGGCGGCGGCAATTCTGATTTGGTCGAGAGCATTGGGAGAATTCGGTGCAACACTTATGTTAGTTGGAGCAACTCGAATGAAAACCGAAACTCTCCCTGCAAGCATTTATTTATACATTTCAACAGGGGAAAATGGAATGGCAATGGCATCCGCCATTTTGTTAATGGCGCTGTCTTTTCTTTCTATTACGCTGACAAACTATTTGAATCGTACCAGTAAAGAACGCGGTCATCTGCGGTATGAGGTGTATTGAGATGAAAGGAATCGAAATTAAAGACTTTTGCCTGACAAAAGGGTCTTTCCGCTTAAAAAAGATCAATCTTGCGGTTCATCCTCAGGAAATATTTGTGCTGCTCGGGAAAACTGGAAGCGGCAAAACCATGCTGCTAGAATCGATTGCAGGATTCTACCAAGGGTGCACCGGTGATATTCAAATTGGCGGAAAGTCGGTCATGCAGATTCCGATTGAACAGCGAAAAATTGGATTTGTCTATCAAGATTACGGCTTGTTTCCGCATATGAGTGTTTATGAAAATATTAGCTACGGGCTTCGGATGCGAAGAATCGATTCGAAATTGATTGATAGGCAAGTAACAGAAATGGCGGAACACTTTTCAATTGCGCATTTGCTCAAACAATATCCTGCAACGCTCAGCGGGGGTGAACGACAGAGAACAGCTTTGGCAAGAGCGCTTGTTTTAAATCCCGATGTACTGCTGTTGGATGAGCCTTTTTCTGCACTTGACCCAATGACCAAAGCGTTTATTTACGAAAAACTATTGCGGATGCAGGAAGAATGTGGATGTACGACCGTAATGGTTACCCATAGCTTTCAAGAAGCGCAGATGTTTGGAAATCGAATTGGAATTCTCTCACATGGAGAACTCAAAGCAGTACGCCGCAGAGAGAATCTGTTTCAGCAATATGATGATGAGGATATCAACGATTTTTTAGGAATTGAAAGGATGCATTCAGATGACAAAAGAAGAACTTTTCCGTACATTGAAAACCAATTTTCAGAATATTATCGAGCAGAAGGGTTTGCGTTTTAATGAGATTCATATTCAGAGTCGTTCGCTTTCTCCTGAAGAAGCAATTGGTATTACTCAGCGCAAGGATTATCCAATTTTAACCGGAAAAGAAGTCATGCTTCAGGCAGATTATATGGGTGAAAAGGGGCAGGCATTTACCGATGCGCCTGCTGTTTTTCATGGCACACTCAATGATATTTTGCAGTTGGATTTATCCAAAGATCAGCATGCCCGTGGTTTATTTATTGCAACAATGAATGCCGTACTGCGCAAACTTAATATTGCTGAAAAAACCGTGCATTGCCGCAATGGAGAACCGGAAGAATGTGCAGAACAAGCAGTCCAATGGGTTCGCGAAAGATATGGAAACCCGAAAATCACGCTTGTCGGCTATCAGCCGGCATTATTGGAGCATCTTTCCAAAGAATTTAAGCTTCGCGTTTTAGATCTTGATCCTGAAAATATCGGGCAGATCCGTTATGGCATAAAGGTCGAACACGGTGTTGACGATTATAAAAGTGCAGTCCTAGATTGGCCGGATTTAGTGCTTTGTACCGGCAGTACGCTGTGTAACGGTACAATGGTAAATTATATCGATATTGGAAAAGAAGTCGTATTTTTCGGAACAACCGCTTCCGGTGCGGCTCAGATTTTGAAACTCAAAAGAATGTGTCTGTGTTCTAAATAATGATAAATGGTAAAAAAAGCCGTCTCTTTATGAGACGGCTTTTTTAGTGTGTTACCAATTTGAGAAAATCCAACAAATGCGTAATTTGATAATCGCAGGTTTCATTTCCTTTCGCTCCATTTGGGGAAAACAGACAGGTGGTGAGACCGGCATTGTGACCGCCC
>CALLQM010000155.1 GCA_938014855.1 uncultured Clostridia bacterium
TGGATTTCATGAATCTCAACCAGTCGGCTCATGGGGACCGGGAGCATGGCTTTATCGGCGCACGCATGCGGATGGCGCGCAAAGTTGTGGTCGGATACTGGGAGGACGAGGACGTCCAGGAGAAACTGGGCAGCTGGATGCGCGCCGCGGTGGGCGTTGCGGTGAGCAAACATCTCAAAGTCATGCGCTTTGGCGACAATATGCGCAATGTGGCCGTCACCGAGCGCGACAAAGTAGAAGTCCAGCGCAAGCTGGGCTGGCAGGTCAATACTGGGGCGGTCGGCGATTTGGTTCGGGAAATCGACGCGGTCACCGAGGAGCAGATCGACGCGCTGATGGACGAATATCGGGAAAAATACGTCATGAATACGGATCATCTCGATTCGGTGCGCTACCAGGCGCGCGAGGAGATCGCGATGAAAGCGATTCTCGATCGGGAAGGCTGCAAGGCCTATACCAACACCTTTGAGGACCTCTATGGCATGAAACAGCTGCCGGGGCTTGCGTCCCAGCGGCTGATGGAGCAGGGTTATGGTTATGGCGGCGAGGGCGACTGGAAAGTTTCCGCCATGACGCACATCTTAAAGCAGATGTCGCAGGGGGTGCCGGGCGGCACCGCTTTCATGGAGGATTATACATACGATCTAACGCGCGGCAAGGAGCTTTCGCTGGGCGCGCATATGCTGGAGGTCTGCCCGTCGGTGGCGGCCGAAAAGCCGAAAATCGAAGTGCACCCGCTTGGCATTGGAGACCGGGAGGACCCGGCACGTCTGGTGTTCGAGGGGCATCCGGGCAGTGCGATTGTGGTATCGCTTGTGGATATGGGCGGCCGCCTGCGGCTGATCGTGCAGGATATCCAGGCGGTCAAGCCGATCTATGAGATGCCGAATCTACCGGTTGCACGCGTCATGTGGCGCGCTATGCCGGATCTGCGCACCGGCGCGGAGGCATGGATTCTGGCGGGCGGCGCACACCACACCGTCCTCAGCTATGCAGTAACCGCCGGACAGATGGAGGACTGGGCGGAAATGATGGGGATTGAATTTGTACATATCACAAAGGACACCACCATTGCCGCTTTTAAACAGCAGCTTTTCTT
>CALLQM010000156.1 GCA_938014855.1 uncultured Clostridia bacterium
GTTTTTTTATTTAAGAATGATCGCCCAACAGTTTGCGCAGAACCAAAAGACCTTTCATGGTTTTTGGGAATCCGCCCGATGGCGCAACAAGCAGCAGTGCATGCTCGATTTCCTCCCGTGTACAGCCGCTGTTCAGTGCTTTGAGGATATGCGTGGTCAAGGCATACTCGTTTTGGCAGTCGGTTGACAGCGCAACTTTAATCAGCCAGCGCGTTTTTTCATCCAGTGGACCGCCTTTTTCGTGGATGAGTTGACCGAAATGTTCATAAGATTCATAAATTTCCTTGTGGTTTGCAACAAAATAATCAAGATTTTGTGTGATTACATCTCGATTTTCAATTTGATCGTGCATCGTATTTTACCCTATCTCATGTATTTGCATTCCTGCTTTTTTCTCTACAAATAGTATGGTTCAGGATGATGCAGATAAACATGTTTTGCAAAAACAATTCAATGTATGATTCAGTCAGCAAGCAGAAATTTGTCATATAAAATTTTTGCAAGAATGCTAAAAATCAATATCAGAATAAAATAAGGCAGTCTTATATGAATCCATTGGATATTGGAAAGATGAAACGAATCAATTAGACCAAGTACAGTAAGGATGATTATAAACGAGGCAAGTATGGTGACTATGAAGAATAGAATTTTCTTCCAAACTTTCATTTTAGAAAGAAAAATTTTTATGATAATTCCTGCAAAGATACCTGATAAAAGCATGGAAGCAAGTTTCAGAACGGTGATTGTGATGATGCCATTGGAAAGGATGAAATCTCCGTGTCCGCGAATGGACTGCACCACTGCGCCTACAGCATAATACAGCATCATATAATTATATAGAAATAAGAAATGACTGCCGAACAGAATCAGTTTGGATCGTTTTTTGAACATAAAAGCCTCCAAAGTTGAGAGAATATGTCGTTTAGAGGAAAATATCTCAGAGCAATTTATGCATCATACTATAACACAAAAATGCTCCGTCACGCAATGCGCGACGGAGCATTTTCAATGGATTCATTATTCGATAATGGATGTTCCGGTCATCTCTGCGGGCTGAGGCAGACCCAAAATTTTCAGCATGGTAGGAGCAATATCCGCCAGTTTTCCGCCTTCACGCAGTTTGCAGCCGTCCTGTCCTACGACTAGGAACGGAACAGGGTTGGTGGTGTGAGCGGTAAACGGCGAACCGTCCGTTTCAAACATCTGATCGGCGTTGCCGTGATCGGCTGTGATCAGTGCAGTACCGCCCATTTTTTGGATGGCATCAACGGTACGTCCCAAGCAGGTATCGACGGCTTCGACCGCTTTGCGGGCGGCGTCAAACACGCCGGTATGTCCAACCATGTCGCAGTTTGCAAAATTAAGAATGATGACGTCATATTTACCCGATGCAATTCTTTTTTCAATCTCATCGGTGACGAGAAACGCGCTCATTTCCGGCTGGAGGTCATAGGTTGCGACCTTTGGTGATGGAATGAGTGCACGGTCTTCATCTTTATACGGGGCTTCAACGCCGCCGTTAAAGAAGAATGTAACATGGGCATATTTTTCGGTTTCCGCAATGCGAAGCTGAGTCAGCCCGTTTTCTGCGATATATTCGCCAAATGTATTGTTGAGAACCTGCGGTTTAAACGCAACTTGCACGTTTGGCATGGTTGCATCGTACTGAGTCATGCAGACAAAGAATACGTCTTTTTTGCCGCCTTTGCGCTCAAAACCATCAAATGCAGGGTCAACAATGGTGCGTGTCAGCTCACGAGCGCGATCCGGGCGGAAGTTAAAGAAGATGATCGAATCGCCGTTCTCTACGGTTGCATCTTTGAGGCAGACGGTCGGCTCAACAAATTCGTCGGTGACTTCTGCGCCGTAGGATTTTTCCATTGCATCCACTGCGGACGCGTTGTAGTTTCCTTCGCCATTTACAATTGCGTCATAGGCTTTGACCACGCGTTCCCAACGGTTGTCGCGGTCCATTGCATAGTAACGTCCTGTAACAGAAGCAACTTTGCCAATGCCGATTTTGTTCATTTCGGCTTCTAAATCCGCAATATAATCACGTCCGCTCGTGGGCGGAACATCGCGTCCGTCCATAAAGCAGTGGACATAAACTTTGCGCAGGCCGGCTTGTTTTGCAAGCTGGAGCAGACCATAGAGATGCGTGTTGTGGCTGTGAACGCCGCCGTCAGAGCACAGCCCCATCAAATGCAGAGCGGAGTCGTTCTTTTTGCAGTTTTCCACTGCGGCATTCAGCGCATCATTGGCAAAAAATTCGCCGTCTGCAATGGATTTTGTGATGCGGGTCAGCTCTTGGTAGACGACGCGGCCTGCTCCGATATTGGTGTGTCCAACTTCCGAGTTGCCCATCTGTCCGTCCGGCAGGCCAACATTCATACCGGATGCGCCAATCAGGGTATGCGGGCAGGTGGCAAACAGGTTGTCGATATTCGGTTTGTTGGCTGCTTTGATCGCGTTGCCATAATCGGAGCGGTTAAAACCGAATCCGTCAAGGATAATCAATGCCAATGGTTTTTTCATTCTACTATTGTTCCTCCTATATTCGGAAACTGCCGATACACGGCAAGCATCCAGGTTGAGAGATAACGGCCGCTTTGTTTGCGGCCGGTGGGATTCTTATTTGGAAGCGGCGTTGATAATGGCTGTAAAATCGGGAGCTTTCAAAGCTGCGCCGCCGATCAGTCCGCCGTCAACGTCGGGCTGTGCAAGCAGTTCTTCCGCATTTTTCGGGTTCATAGAGCCGCCGTACTGAATGGTCAACGCATCTGCAGAGCTTTGGTCATACAGTTTTGCAGCGACGGTGCGGATGTAGTGGCAGACCTCGTTTGCCTGCTGTGCGGTAGCGGTTTTGCCCGTTCCGATTGCCCAAACAGGTTCATAAGCGATGATGATGTTTTTCAGTTCCTCTTTGGAAACGCCAACCAGCGCGGCTTTGGTCTGCATGCCGACGATTTCTTCGGTGATGCCGGCTTCGCGCTGTTCGAGCAGTTCGCCAACGCAGAGAATCACTTTTAAACCGCTGTCAAGTGCCGCACGTACGCGCTGATTTACGGTGGTGTCGGTTTCGCCGAAGTACTGACGGCGCTCGCTATGGCCGATTACAACATATTCAACGCCCATTTCAGCAAGCATGTCCGCAGAGATCTCGCCGGTAAATGCGCCTGATTTTGCCCAGTGGCAGTTTTCTGCACCGACTTTGATGTTGGTGCCGTTTGTCGCATCCAGCGCCGTTTCCAAGTTGGTAAAGGGGACGCAGATGACCACGCCGCAGCCGGCGTCTTTCACCATAGGAACCAGCTCTGTGATGAGCGCTTTTGCTTCCGGACGAGTTTTGTTCATTTTCCAGTTACCTGCAATCACTGCCTGACGAAGTGTCTTATTCATTACCATTCGCTCCTTTAATTTAAATTGATCTGTCTACATTCAGTAAGAAAGGCGGGGCAAGCCGCCCCGCCCCCAAAACATTATTTATCGTTGAGAGCTGCGATACCGGGAAGTTCCAGTCCTTCGAGGAATTCAAGGGATGCGCCGCCGCCGGTGGAAATATGGGTCATCTGATCGCCAAATCCAAGCTTGGTGACCGCCGCAGCAGAGTCGCCGCCGCCGATGATGCTGATTGCACCGCTGTGCGCAACCGCTGTTGCAACTTTCAAAGTTCCGTTTGCGAAACGCTCGAATTCGAACACGCCCATTGGTCCGTTCCAAACAACGGTGCCTGCGCCTTTGATGGCGTTGCAGAACAGTTCCACGGTTTTCGGGCCGATATCCATGCCCATCCAGCCGTCCGGAATGCCGGCAGAAGCGTCCACGGTTTTCATTTCGCAGTTGGCATCAAATTTATCGCCGCATACAGTATCGAGCGGCAGAAGCAGATCGACGCCGCGTTCTTTCGCTTTTGCTACCATTTCTTTTGCCATTTCCACTTTGTCGTCTTCACACAGAGAATTACCGATTGCATAGCCCTGTGCTTTTGCAAAGGTATAAGCCATGCCGCCGCCGACAATCAAGGTGTCTACTTTTTCCAGCAGATTGTTGATGACGCCGATCTTGTCCGAAACTTTTGCGCCGCCGAGGATTGCAACGAACGGACGCTTCGGATCGGAAAGCGCTTTGCCCATGATGGTGATTTCTTTTTGAATTAAGTAACCGCAGACTGCAGGCAGATGTTCCGCCACGCCGGCAGTGGAAGCATGCGCACGGTGAGCAGTGCCGAATGCGTCGTTTACATAGATTTCAGCAAGGGATGCGAATGCTTTGGCAAGTTCCGGATTGTTTTTGGTTTCGCCTGCTTCAAAGCGGACGTTTTCCAACAGGAGCAGTTCGCCCGGTTTCAGAGCGGCTGCTTTTGCTTTTGCATCTTCGCCGACAACGTCTTTTGCCATTGTAACCGGTTTGCCCAGCAGTTCGCTCAGGCGGGCCGCAACCGGAGGCATGGAGAATTCGGGCTTAAATTCGCCCTTTGGTCTGCCAAGGTGAGAGCACAGGATGACTGCCGCGTTATGCTCAAGCAGATACTTGATGGTCGGCAGTGCCGCAACGATGCGCTTATCACTGCTGATTACGCCGTCCTTAATCGGAACGTTGAAATCACAGCGGATCAAGACTTTTTTGCCCGCAACGTCAATATCTTCAACGGATTTTTTGTTGTAAGAGGTCATGAGAATGCCACCCTTTCGTTTTATCTGAATGAATGATACACAAGGAAATACGGAACTGATGCTTGTTAAATCAACATCAATCTGCATTTTATTTTAATCTATCATTTGCGTTTTTGCAAGTGTTTTCCTGTATTTCAGCGAAGCTTTGGCAGTTTCTATGCAAGAAAACTACAAAAAAGATTTCCTCTTTATAAAATGTGCCGCTTTTGATTCAAAATACAACAAAATGTATGCAGATCAAAAAAACAGCCTGTTTCATTGACGAAAAGGCTGTTTTGCTCGGTTACTCGTGTCTGCCGGTCAGCATGAGAGAAAATCTTTTTCGCAGGCGCGGGTATGGAAACGCTTTTCGCCGCGTACAATGATGCCCACAACTTTGGGGCCGGAATTGATGGTGATGGATGCTCCCGCGCGGAAAGTCATCTTGGGCGCATGTCCGAATTTTTTTGATGCGGCTTTGCGCATCTCTTCGCCGTATTGCTCGACAGAGCCATAAATAATCGAAATCGGCGCTTTTTTGTCCGCACAGCGCTCAAAAGCGCGCTCCACGATATGGGTCACCACGTTTTTATCGCCGCGCACCTTCTCCACCACGGTCGTTTTTCCATCAATGATGGAAATGATCGGGCGCAGACCCAGCATGTCTCCGACGAAAGCCGCCGCCGCAGGGATGCGTCCGGATTTTTTTGCGTATTCCAGCGAATAAGCCGCGAAATAGATTTCGGATGTCGAAAAATAGTCCTCGAGATATTCCACGATTTCAGCCGCTGTTTTTCCGGATTTGATCATTTTGGATGATTCGATCAGCGGATAGCCGTAGCCAAACGAATAGGAACCGGAATCAAGCACCACGATGTTGAGTTTGCCCTGTGCCTGCGGATTTTCTTCAAAAAAGTTCTTTTTGGCAAGCACGGCCGCCTGAAACATGCTCGACCCGGCGGAAGTGATTGTGACGTTGATGATGTCGGTGTATCCGTTGTGGAATGCGTCTTCGTAAGCCTGCTGATAGGTCATCGGCAGGATATGACTGGTGGACGGCAGTTCTTTTGCGGCCGCCAGCCGATCGTAGAATTCAGCCGTTGTGAAATCGACACGCTCAAAGTAGCCGTTCCCATCAATGGTGATTGGAATGGGCAGCATGATGATGCCGCTTTCCTGCAGATCGGCATCGGTAATATCACTGGCGGAATCCGTTAATAAAAGGATTTTCTGATCGTTTTTTTTCTTTGCCATGCATATTCTCCTTGTCCTGTTACAAGTCCTGTGCTGGCTCATCCCAGCGGTATTTGGTTAGCTGTCCATGGTTTTTGAGTGCAGGGAATCCCCACTGCCGCAAGGTTTCATAAGCGGCAACCGCAACCGTATTTGACAGATTGAGACTGCGTGCATTCTGAATCATCGGCAGGCGCACGCACTGCTCCGGATTGTCATGAAGGAGCGATTCCGGCAAACCGGCATCTTCCCGGCCAAACACCAAATAGGCATTGTCGGGATAATTGATATCGGTATAAGTGTGGGGCGCTTTGGTGGTGAAAAAGTAAAAGTCACCTTTATTCTTTTCAAAAAATTCTTGTGTATTTTGATACATCGTGATGTCCAATAGATGCCAATAATCAAGTCCTGCACGCTTGAGCTTGGAATCGGTCACCTGAAAGCCAAGCGGCCCAACCAAATGCAGGCGCGCTCCGGTGGCGGCGCAGGTGCGGGCAATGTTGCCCGTGTTTTGTGGGATTTGCGGTTCGATCAATACAATATTTAAAGTCGACATAGTTCACCAAGTTTCAGGATGGCGGAAGTCATCCGAATTGTAACAATTGTTTCTTTGCTACTAATTTACCATTTGTGTGGCATGTCCGTCAAGTGCAGGGGCTTTAATTTTCTGTAAATATATGAATTTTCAGAATAATTTTGAATTTTTCTTATTTATTTGCAAAAAAGCGGAAAATTTGTCGGTTTTTGCAGGATGGGTGAAAGGAGGCTGGGTATGAAACAATCTCAAGAAGCGAAACGAAAGAATCTGTTTTGCTTTTATACGGCAAGAGGATATTCGCCGGAAGATGCCGCAAAAGCTGCCGGATATCCTGCAAAACAATGCGGGCAGCAGGCGGCGGTTTTGCTGGGACAGGCGTCCATTCGGCGCCGCTGCAAAAAACTTTCCAAAGAACTGCGGTGGTGTTCGCCGGGAACGCTGGCACGTGCCGGATTGGAACGTTTGGCACTGGCGGGAGCGGACTGCGCCGCCTTTTTGCTAAATGAGGACGGAGAATGTCAAGAAGGGACGGATTTTTACAATGTTTCGGAAATCAAGCGTCCAAAAGGCGGCGGTTTGGAAATTCGCTTTTTTGATCGGCTGAAAGCACTGTCTTTGCTGGCTGAATTGGAAAGTGAACAACCGGAAAGCGCAGGTTCGTTATTGGATGCGCTGAATCGCAGTGCACATGAAATGGGGGACAAAGACGCAAATGACACAGCAGTTTAAACGGTTTTCAAAAAAGCAGATGACCGCGCTGAGCTGGTGGTGTTCGGAAAGTAAATTTCGAAATCGGGATGCCATCATCTGCGACGGGGCGGTCAGAAGCGGAAAAACGCTTTGCCTGTCGATTGGATTCGTGGTTTGGACAATGACGACCTTTCACGAGCAGTGCTTTGCCCTTTGCGGAAAGACCGTGACTTCACTGCGGCGCAACATGATTTTACCCCTTACGGGACATTTAAAATCTTTAGGATTTCAGTGTGAGGAGCGTTTGTCAAAGGGCTATTTAGACATTTCGATGGGACACCGGAAAAACCGATTCTATCTGTTTGGCGGACGGGATGAGAGCAGTGCCGCGCTGATTCAAGGTGTGACGCTGGCGGGTGTCCTATTGGATGAGGTGGCGCTGATGCCGCGTTCGTTTGTGGAGCAGGCGCTTGCCAGGTGCTCAGCGGAGGGCGCGAAATTCTGGTTTAACTGCAATCCGGAGCATCCGTGCCACTGGTTCTATACCGAATGGATCTGCAAGGCAAAGGAAAAAAATGCGCTGTATCTGCATTTTACCATGCGGGACAATCCGTCGCTTTCCCCGGCGGTTCTGCGCCGCTACGAAAGCCTTTATTCGGGAAGTTTTTATGAGCGGTTTGTGCTTGGAAAATGGGTGGCGGCACAGGGGCTGGTATACCCGATGTTTCATGAGCAGTCTCATGTGGACAAACGGGCGCCGGAATGCACGCGGTTTTTTATCTCGTGCGATTACGGTACCGTTAACCCGATGTCGATGGGGCTTTGGGGCGAACGGGACGGCATTTGGTATCGAATTGCAGAGTATTATTACTCGTCCAAAGCGGCAGGGGCGCTGAAAACCGACGAGGAATACCATGCGGAACTGGTCAAATTGGCGGAAAAAAACGAGATTGAAGCGGTGATTGTAGACCCGTCGGCCGCAAGTTTTCTTGAATGTATCCGCCGACATGGAGTGTTTCGTGCGCTTCCGGCAAAAAACGATGTAGCCAACGGAATCCGCATGGTCAGTTCTCTGCTTGGGCAGGGAAAACTGCGGTTTGCGGCTAGCTGTAAGGACTGTATCCGCGAATTCAGCCTTTACCGCTGGGATGAGCGCGCGGGACAGGATGTGCCCATTAAAGAAAACGACCACGCGATGGATGATGTGCGCTATTTTGTCATGACGGCGCTCAAACAGGAAGAAAGCGCATTTTGTGTGGCAAGTGTGGGACGGGAAACAAAAGGAGGCAAATGGTGAAATTATCGGATTTTTGGAAACGGGGCAAAAATGCCGCGAGCGTACAGACGGCACGGACGTCTGCTTTTGGCTGGAATGGAGCAGTTCCGCTGTATGCGCGGGATTGTGCGGTTTATGACGGCCTGCGGCGTTCCATTCCCATTATTGATGCCGCAATTGACAAGATCGGGCGGCTGGTTGGAGGCTGTTCGCCAATATGCGAAGATGCGGGCGCGCAGGCAGAATTGGAACAGTTTTTTCGGGAAGTTCCGGTTGGGGCGTCCTCGCAGGGGATGGAAAGCTTTGTACGTAGTTATTTAGATAGTCTGCTGACGTACGGAAGTGCAGTGGGTGAAATTGTCCTAACGCAAGAAGGTCGTTCGGTTGCGGGACTTTACAATGCGCCTTTACAAAACATCTACTTTCAGCATACAGATGACCCATTTGGGATGCAGGTATGCACGCTCAAAAATGGATTGACGCCGGTTCCGGCACCATGGCCGGAATTGATTTTGTTTTCGGCGCTCAACCCACGCCCCGGCGAGATAGCGGGATGCTCTCTGCTGGACAGCCTGCCGTTTGTATGTGATGTGCTCGAAAAAATTTACGCATCGATTGGGCAGAATTTTGAACGCATTGCGAATCTGCGGTTTGCGGTCACTTACAAGCCGGGCTCCAGTCCGGTAGATCGTGCGTGCGCCAAAGACATTGCCGCTTCTATGGCAAAAGAATGGTCGGACGCAATGAGCGCGGCAAAATCCGGCGTTGTAAAGGATTTTGTGGCGGTGGGCGATGTGGATATCAAAGTCATTGGGGCGGACAACCAGATGATCGACACAGAAATACCGGTTCGGCAGATGCTGGAGCAGATTGTCGCAAAACTTGGGATTCCTCCGTTTATGCTGGGATTAAATTGGTCGACCACAGAGCGGATGAGTTCCCAGCTTTCGGATATGCTGACTTCCGAACTGCAAAGCTACCGACGTCTGCTGACTCCGGTGCTGAACAAAATCTGCACGGTATTTCTGCGTCTGCGCGGTTATACCTGCGGTGCATCTATCCAATGGGACAGCATCAACCTGCAGGATGAATTGGAACTTGCCAATGCACGGCTGATGTCACTGCAGGCAGACCAACTGGAAAGTCAATTGAAAGAGGGGAAATAAGCATGAAACAAGCGGTAATTACGAAATCTGCGGACAGTGTGGCGGCAACCGAGGAACAGCTGGAAAAGATCAACCGATATTCACGCCGAAAACTATCGGCGGACGAGGTGTATGTCTTTTCGCTGGTGCTCTGCGACAACGAAATCGATCGCGATTATGAACGGTTTTCAACCGAATCCCTGCAGACACTGGCAGACCTGTTTGTGGGTAAAACCGGAATTTTTGACCACAACCCAAAAGGGGAAAATCAGACCGCCCGCATATTTGAGACGGCGCTGGAAACAGACGAATCTCATACCACAGAGGCAGGTGAGCCGTACTGCGCACTGCGGGCATGGGCGTACATGGTGCGATGCAAAAAAACAGAGGATTTGATTTTGGAAATCGATGCCGGCATCAAAAAAGAAGTCAGCGTCGGATGCGCGGTTGAGCGCGCGGAATGCTCCATTTGCGGGTCGGACAGGCGTACCGAGCCTTGCAAGCATGAAGGAGGCAGAAAATACGGCGGACAGCTTTGTTATTTTACGCTGATTCACCCGACCGACGCTTATGAATGGTCGTTTGTTGCAGTGCCTGCTCAAAAACAGGCTGGGGTAACGAAAGGGCTTTTGTCTACCGCAGACGGCGACATTATCAAAGCGTTGGAACATGGCAGTGTTACGTTGAGCAAAGAGCAGGCGAACACGCTTGCTAAGCAGTTTCGCGAAATGAACGCATTGGCGAAAGAAGGGCAGAAGCGTGTGGACGAACTGCGGCGCGGATTTGTTGCGGTTGGGTCGTTTGCTTTGCCGGGTATTGAGTCGGAAATCTTGGGTGAAGTGGCAGAAAAACTGGACGCCCGTCAGTTAGAAGCGTTTTGCAAAGGAATGCAGGACAAGCGACCGCCTATGTTACAGCTGAGGGATGCAAAGACAGCGGAAAAACCCGACAACAATGCGTTTTTAATCTAATAAGAGTTTGCAATAAACAAATTAAACTATTTTATGGAGGTTCTTCAATGAATTATCAAAACATCAGACTGGATAAATCCATGTATCGAGGCAATCTGCCATTTTCCGCACAGCTGGAAAAACTCGACCCATCCAAACATTATAAGGGAACCGAACTGGCGGGACTGGATGCATTTCAGCGTCAGCTCAAACGCTTTGACATCCATGTAAGCGGCTCCAACAGCGATACGATTTCTAAATTTTTCAGCACCGGCGATTCGGCCGCGCTGTTTCCGGAATATGTTCAGCGCGCGGTTATGCAGGGCGCGGACGAAAGTGAAGTCATCAACCGCGTGATTGCGTCCAAAACCGTCATCAATTCGATGGATTACCGCACGATTACGACTGATACCGGACATGATGTGGAAGCGGCGGTTGTAGCGGAAGGCGCTGAAATCCCGCAGACGGTCATCAAGCTCAAGGACAATCTCGTTCGTCTGACCAAACGAGGACGCATGCTGGTTGCGTCGTATGAGGCGATCAAATTCCAGCGCATTGACCTGTTTACGGTTACCCTTAAACAGATTGGTGCGTATATCACAAGGGCACAGCTGAAAGATGCGGTGGATGTTCTGATTAACGGCGACGGCGCAGATGACGCGAATAAAAATAAGGCGGAAGTTCTTACGACAAAATCCGCAGGGGTGCTTACATACGATGATCTGCTCAATCTGTGGTCGAAGTTTGAAGAATTTAAAATGAATACGCTGATTGTTTCGCCGGATATGATGCAGAAACTGTTGACTTTGAGCGAACTGCGCGACCCGAATGCGGGGCTGAATTTTGCCGGAAGCGGCATGATTGGGACACCGTTTGGCGCAAATGTGATGAAGTCCACGGCGGTTCCGGAAGGCACCATTGTTGCACTGGACAAAGATTTTGCGCTGGAAATGGTTACTGCGGGCGACATTACGGTGGATTACGACAAACTGATCGATACCCAGCTGGAGCGTGCGGCTGTTACTTCGATTTCCGGATTTGCAAAAATCTTCCCGGATGCTGTCAAAGTGCTCAAGCTGAAAACGGCGTAAGACGGAGGATTTGGGATGGAACTCGAACAGGTATACCAACAGTTTTTGAGATTTACAGGGCTGGACGCAGAGCAGGGAGAGGAGTGGATGCCGCTTTGCGAGGCGGCAGCTGCAAAATTAAGCGGGATGCTCATTCCTGACACGATGGAGCAGACGGACAGCAGGCTGACGTTGGCGGCGGCCGCGGATGCGTATTACCAGTATGCTTTGGCAAACAGTACCGCCGATGCAAAGAGTATCAAAATCGGGGACGTTTCGGTTTCGTCACAAAGCGGCACGGGCGCGGATAGCGCCCGCGCTCTTCGGGATGAGCTGTTTGCGGGAATTGCTTCGTTTTTACAGCCTGCCAGCGGACTAAGGCAGGTGGTGTGAATGGATATTCGCACCGCGATTTGGGAGGCAATCGAATCCTGCGGCGGGCCGGTCAGTTTTGACGAAGATGGAACGATTTATAAGTTTTCCGCGTGTATTCAGCCGATATCTTATGGCGCACAGGCGAGTGGTCAGCCCGAACAGACCCGCTTTGGTACCGCCGACTCCAAACAGTTTGTCTATTATGGACCCTTAAAAAATGGCGGTGAACTTGTAGAAGAAGGAACCGTGCTCAAACAGGGGGAACAGGTCTATGTGGTGCAGCTGTGCCGCGACTTTTGCTGGAAGGGAAAAGCGGTTTTTCGCTGGGCGGCGCTGATTAAGCAGGAGGATTTTGATGGAACAGTTTACGAAAATTAGGTGCGATGCGGCGGCGTTTCTCAAAAAATCGCTGGGTACAGAAATTTGTGTGGTGGAAGAATTTCCGGAACACACCCGCGCGGTAAGACAGGACAGCGTTGCAGTCGGCTTAGACACGGTGGAACTGTGCGGGCGGCAGGTTCAGCTTGTGCTGAGGTTTGATCTTTTCAGCAGATCGGGGTACGGCTGTCATAAACTGTTTGACCGATTGTGTGCCGCGCTGATTTGTCAAAATAATGAACTGGGCGTCAGCAAGATCACATGCGGAGAACTGAAAACAGAAAAAATGCTGAGCGGGGATGTTTTGACCGCAAAAGCAGAACTCAGCGGAATTTTGACCGATCAGCAGGATACGGACGGACTGCCGCTGAAAGAAGTCATCATCAAGACAAAAGGAGTGAATACGGTATGACAGAACTTCCACATACTTTGCGTCCGGGTGTCTACACCTGCACGAGTACGGTGCCTGCCTGCTTGGGAACATCAAGGGGCGGCGCGGCGGTTGTGGCGCAGGCGGATGCAGGAGAACCCGGTAAGGCCGTGCGGCTGGATTCGTTGGAACAGGCGCAGGCATTTGGCGCACAAAGCGCGTTGTACAGGATGGCGGCTATTCTGCTGAAAGCGGGGGTATCGCCCATCTGGGCGGTTCCCGCCGGGGAAGATTATGCGGCTGCCTATGCGGCATGCGAACCGCTGGACGATGTGCTTGCGGTAACAGGTGACGGTGGCGTGCAGGAGCTTTGCGAGCATGTCCGGCACTGCTGTGAACATGGCAGAGAGCGGATTGGGGTTTTGCCTGCGGCAGATGTGCAGAGCGCGTGTTCGGACGCAAAAACGGCTGATTTTCCGCATATTGCAGTTGTTTGTGACGGCGGCACCAAACCGGAGAAAACTGCCGCGGCATTTACTGCGGTTGTTGCATGTGCATCGGCCGGGGCAAACCTAAACGGCGAAATTCTGCCGGTCGAGGATTTTGACGGGACGCTTTCCGATACGGACATAGAAACGCTTTTGAAATGCGGAGTCACACCGATTGAACGGTTGGATAAAAAAGGGTCAATTGTGCGTGCAGTGACAAGCTGTACGTCGGTGCTTGGCAGACAAACGCGCGCCTATTCCAGTTTGTCGGCGGTGCTGGCGGCGGATGACGTGGTACGAACCATTCGGCAGGCGGTGCGTCTGCGTCTCAAGGGCATGAAAAATACACCCGTAACGCGGGAAAGCATCGCATCACAGATTGTTGTGGAACTGGAAAATAAACAGGCGCAGGGTGTGATTGACCGCTATCTTCCGCCTGTTGTAAGGGAGCATCCGGCGGACCCCGCGGTCTGCGATGTGACGTTGCAGTTCCAAGCCGCGCCGGAAATGAGTCAAATTATCATTTCGGCACAAATTCTGCTGTAAACTTGCAGACAAAATGAGGTAAGAAGGTGTATGGATTGATCAATTTTCCCACAAGCAGGGATATTTATATTGAAATTGACGGCCGTCGGCTTGCGGCGGCACAAAGCTACAAAGCTAAAAGCACACAGGACAGCCGTGCGGTTGAGGCGTTTGGCTGTGCCGAGCCTGTTGGGACGGTCGGAGGCAGGGTGCGGCATGTGTTGGAACTGACGCGTGTACGAGTGTTGGAAACCGTGGCGGAAGGATTGGATTTTTATGGGCTGGAGGATTTTAATGTGGTCATTGTCAAACCCGACCGCAAAATCATCTATTCCGGATGCAGGTGGTCTGTTATCGGGGAAGCGGCAGATTTGGGCGACCCGGTTTATGAAACGGTTTCCATTGTAGCGAGTCATAGGCTGGAGGTGCGGCTGTGAGTGTGCAAAAACTGCCCGAAAATCGGTTTATTGTGCAATATTTGGGGCGTGACTTTTGCTTTTGCAGGCAAAGTGCGCTCGAACAGATTGAACT
>CALLQM010000157.1 GCA_938014855.1 uncultured Clostridia bacterium
AGTCAGGAACTATCTTGGGAAATGGTTAAGAGCTGGCCTAAGAAAATTCAGAGCATTTTCCGTAAAAAAACTGCAAAAGGTGGTGCCGCAAATTGAGCATTTTAAAAACTGAAAATGTTATAATGCAATTCGGCGGCGTTGTGGCAGTTGATTCTCTAAATATTGAAGTAAATAAGGGAGAAATTGTTGCGCTGATTGGGCCAAATGGAGCAGGCAAAACGACTGCTTTCAATTGTATTACCGGAGTGTATAACCCGACAGGCGGACGTGTGCTTTTTGAAGATCATAATATTACCGGAAAAAGTCCGGATAAGATTACAAAGCTCGGTATTGCTCGAACATTTCAAAATATCCGCTTATTTAAGAATTTAACTGTTTTTGAAAATATAATGATTGCAAAGCATCTTCATGTTAATTACAATTTTCTTTCTGCCACTTTTCGGCTGCCAAAAGCACTGAACGGGGAGCGTAGAATGAAAAAGGAATGTGAAGAATTGTTGGAGCGGCTCGACCTTACAGATGTTAAAAATGAGATATCCAGTTCTCTGCCTTATGGAATGCAGCGCCATCTTGAAATAGCGCGTGCATTGGCTACCAATCCCAAATTGTTGTTATTAGATGAACCGGCAGCGGGAATGAACCCACACGAAACAGCCGAATTGACTGCTTTTATCAAGACAATCAAAGATGACTATCATCTCACAGTATTTATGATTGAGCATCATATGGATTTGGTTATGGAAATTTCGGATCGAATTTATGTGCTGGACTTTGGCCAAACCATTGCCAAGGGCACACCGGATGAAATCCAGAATAATGACCGTGTTATTCAGGCTTATTTGGGGGTGCAGGAAGATGCTTAAAATTCAAGATTTACGTGTTTCTTATGGTGGAATTGAGGCAGTCAAAGGGATTTCTTTAAATGTCCCGCAGGGTTGTATTGTAACGTTGATTGGTGCGAATGGTGCAGGAAAAAGTACGACTCTGCGTACTATTTCTGGTTTGGTCAAATCGAAATCGGGAAAAATCTTGTACATGGACGAAGACATCACCAATTTGCCCACTGAACAGATTGTAGCCAAGGGAATTACGTTGGTTCCGGAAGGCCGACGCGTGTTTCCGGATCTTTCTGTTTATGAAAATTTAAAGATTGGTGCTTATCTTCGTAAGGGTGAAAACCTTACAGATGATTTTAATTGGATCTATGATTTATTCCCTCGCTTAAAAGAACGATCTTGGCAGATGGCCGGAACACTTTCCGGCGGTGAACAGCAGATGTTGGCGGTTGGACGGGCGCTTATGAGCCATCCAAAACTTATGATGATGGATGAACCGTCTTTAGGATTGGCGCCGTTAGTTGTTCAAGGTATTTTTGATATTATTAAAGAAGTACATAAACTCGGTGTAACCATTTTATTGATTGAACAAAATGCAAATTTAGCACTTCGTGCGGCTGACTATGGATATGTTCTTGAAACGGGGACAATCAAAATGTCCGGAACAGGTCATGAGCTATTGTCGAATGACGATGTAAAAGCGGCATATTTAGGCAAGAAGAAATAGTAAGGAGCGAGCCTGCAATGTATAAACATTGCAGGCTCGCTTTTTATAATTTACACGGAACAATGGAAAAAATTATGTAAACTATGCGCGAAAATTCATAATTTATTAAATATATTACTAAGCTGTGTTATAATGGTACCGTCAACAAAGTGTAAAAAGGAGAAGCGTTAATGACAATATCGCTTACAGAATTTTTAAGAAGCCTTTTTTCGAACCAATCCTTGATGATCACAGCTATCCTAATAACAGGAGTGATTATGGTCAATGGTTGGACAGATGCTCCAAATGCAATTGCTACTTGTGTATCGACTCGCTCGATGTCTCCTAAATCAGCGATTCTGATGGCGGCAGTCTTTAACTTTTTGGGCGTATTTGTAATGACAATGATAAACACAACAGTAGCCCAAACGATTTACTATATGGTGGACTTTGGGGGAAATACCCGTCATGCGTTATCAGCGCTTTGTGCCGCGCTTTTGTCAATTGTGATTTGGGCAACTGCTGCATGGTGGTTTGGGATTCCAACCAGTGAAAGTCATGCGTTGATTGCAGGAATTTCCGGAGCGGCAATTGCTTTGCAAGGAGGCATTTCCGGTATCAACGGCAGTGAGTGGATAAAGGTAATTTATGGTTTGTTTCTTTCAACTTTTCTTGGATTTGCTTTGGGATGGGTGATTGTGAAAATAGTAGAATGTATCTGCAGAAATTTTGACCGCCGAAAAACCCTTTCCTTTTTTCGCGGCGCACAAATAGCAGGGGGTGCCTCTATGGCATTTATGCATGGTGCGCAGGATGGCCAAAAATTTATGGGTGTATTCATGCTGGGAGTTTTTTTAGCAAACGGACAAAGCGATGTGCAGCAGTTTCAAGTACCAATATGGCTGATGCTTTTTTGTTCGGTAGTAATGGCATTTGGAACATCCATTGGGGGCTATCGAATCATCAAAGCGGTAGGAATGGATATGGTAAGACTTGAAAAGTATCAAGGCTTTTCAGCTGATGTAGCTGGTGCAGGGTGTTTGTTAATTGCATCCCTTATGGGAGCTCCGGTTTCTACAACTCATACAAAGACCGCTGCAATTATGGGAGTGGGAGCTGCGAAACGGATGAAATCCGTAAAATGGTCAATTGTGAAAGAAATGGTGCTTACTTGGATTTTAACATTTCCGGGCTGTGGATTGATTGGCTATTTGATGGCGAAATTGTTTTTGTTAGCATATTAAGCAGACTATCATAATAGAGGAGTATAGATATGGCACGAAAACTCAGTAAAAGTTATTATGACATATTCGTAGAAATGGTCGATCATTGTTGTCAGGCAGCCACCATGCTGCACGAGTGTCTCTGTAACTTCCGCAATGACACTCTACCGGAAAAAATGCTGGAAATTCATAAAATCGAGCATTCAGCTGATATCTTGCAGCATCAAACTACAAATCGTCTTGCCAAAGAATTTATAACGCCGATCGAACGCGAAGATATTGTGACGCTTGCAAGTGCGATTGATGATGTAACCGATCAAATAGAAGATGTATTAATGCGCGCTTATATGTTTAATATTCAGAAAGTTCGTCAAGAAGCGCAAGGGCTTTCTTCGGTCATTATGCAATGCTGTCAAGCGCTAAAAAGAATGATGCAAGAGTTCCATAACTTCCGAAAATCGAAATCGATTCAAAGGTTGATTGTTAATATTAACCGTTTGGAAGAAGAAGGGGATACGATTTATACCGAAGCGATGAGAAGTCTATATGTAAATGAAAAAGATCCAGTAAAAATTATTGCATGGTCTCAAATGTTTGAACAGCTAGAAAAGTGCTGTGATAAATGTGAAGATGTTGCTGATGTGGTTAACTGTGTGATTATGAAAAACCAATAATAAGAGTTAAAATATGTATGGCCAGCCGCTTTTTGCCGGTGTGGCCTTTTTTTATTATCATGAATGTCGATAAATGTCTAATCTTGCGATAATAATAAACATTTGATATAATAGCAATAAAAGTTTCATTAATAAGGATATTGTAAAATAAGGAAGTGCTTTCGGTGAGATATCTCATAAGTATAACCGCTTGTTTGACCATTCTTATATGTGCAGTTTCTGTGTGTGCTCAGTCAGAAGTATTTGTAGATGAATGCGATAAATTTGAACAAAATCCTTCCAAACAATATATTAATTTGCAGCATACGATTGATGATTTTGCAACATATTCCACATGGAGCTCATGCAAAGACAAAACGGTATTGACGATGACTGCTAACAAGGCATGTGCCATCTATCATGTCGACTACGCAGAAAAACTATATGTGGAATTATATAGTTCTGGAGGAACATTTGCAACTGTTAATAAACAGGGAACCTTTCAAATTGGATTAAATGACATGAATGAATTCTCCAGTGCACATCGATGCCAATACCAACAAGCACAGGATAAAATATACCTGCGCAAAAATGGACGAGCTTATAGCTTACAAATGAGTTATTTAGGTATGAACTTCATTGAAGATGAGCAAATCAAAGATCAGGATGATCCTTATTATGGTGTCAATGCGGAGTATTCGTCAGATGGAATCCATTACCGTACAATCGATTTGCAATTCGAAAAGGTATTTTGGCAAAACCGCGAAAATGATGGGAACTATTTTAGAGAGTTTTATTATAGTAGTTTGCCTGCTGGCACCTCATATATTAAACTTACGTTATTCGGTTATAATCAGCTGTTTGGAGATTTTAGTAGTGCTACACATAATTATCCATTTCTGTCAAAGGTGAAAATCCTAAAAGCAGAGCCGTCATCTTCCTCCACTCCAGAAGACCCCTCGTCCAGTGAGCCAACAAACAGTGAACCTTCCTCTGATGATGAACAAAAGAATAGCGAACCGTCTGATTATAAACCAAAACATCCTATATCAAATGGTGCAGCTGATAAAGAAGATAAACAAAAGTCGCTTGTATCAGAACGATTTACTCGAAAAAAATCCATAGCTAAAAAATCCATAACAACGGAACATAACTCTGATAATTTAAATAATGAGTACAAGGAACCTCCTATATTAATGAAAGAGAACAAGACGCCTTTAAGCACACCAGAACAAAAGCAGAATATAACTTCATCAGAAGTAGAATCAGAGGTATTGCAGCCAACAAATTTAAATCAATGTGAAACGGAACAAGAATCGATCCATAGTTTGCAGTCTCTCTACCAAGAACCAACAGATCAAACAAGCAATATTTGGAAAGGATTGTTCATTTGCAGCTTGATTATTTTACCAATTATTTCGATCTTTTTACTGACTAAGCCTCACAAAAGTTGACAAATTGATTGCAGAGTTTATAATAGATACTATCTTATAATGAGTGTGTTAAACGCCATGCAATTGATTGCACAAACGTGTGCCGAGTTTTGTGGAGGACACCGAAATGATTGGAGTGAAAAACCAAAATGGCAGTCAACGAGCATCAGCTTTGCATGGGCTGCATGTCTGTGCGAAATGAGCAAGGTCGCTGTAAAAGGTGCGGATATGATCCCTCTCAACGTGCAAACATCAACTTTTTACAACCGGAAAGCCGGATTAATGAACGGTATATTGTTGGTAAATTAGTTTCAAGCGACCCGGAAGGGGCGTGGTATGTGGGATATGATTGTGAGCAAGATACTCGTATTTGGATTCGTGAATACGTTCCTGCAAGCATTACCCGCCGAGATCATCGTGACTTCAGCGTGCATCCATTAGCTAATTCAGAAGCACAGTATAAAGCGTTGATGTCTGACTTTGAAGATTTATGTCATTCTATTATGAAACTTTCCTTGTCAGATAACGTGCTTCCAATTGATGATTTGGTATATTCCAATCAAACGGTATATGCAATCTATCGATATATAAAGACGATTTCACTTGAAAGCTTTGTAGTGCGCAGTGGTGGAAAATTAAGTTGGCGGTATACAAAAAAATTATTAATGCCGCTCTATCACATGGTTGTAAATTTACATAAAGCAGGTTTGATCCATCGTGGCATATCTCCTAAAACTGTTCAGTTAGATCAGTCTGGAACAATTTGGCTGCAAGGTTTTACAATTGCTGCAGCAAGAACAAATAAAAGCGAAATTTCAGCGCAGCTTTTTCCCGGGTACTCTGCTCCGGAACAGTACTCATTAAACAGCTGGCAGGGAACCTGGACGGATGTCTATGCATTAGGTGCAATTACGTATCGTTTGGTGACAGGTCAAATACCGCCATCCGCACTTGATCGTATTTATGGAGACGACTTACTTGATCATAAGATGATTTCCGGAGAAATAACCGAGAATATCGTTGGAACAATTAACAAAGCTCTTGCTGTAGAAGTAGAAGATCGAATACAGACAGCAGAAGCTTTTATTGCAAGTTTACTTGCAAATGAAGGTTCCAATACAGCGGTTTACACCTCTCCATCATCCCATAAACCATCAAATGAAGTGTTTATGCATGCTGGTCAGCAACAAAGACCAGCAGAGCAAAATCAAAACCAAGAACAAGTATATATGCACTCCGAAGATCGATCGGATTATTTCTCCAATGGAATTGATCTGATGTCCTATAATGAATTAAATCAAAAACAGAAGGAGAAAAATATTAAAACAAGCATGAAGTCATCTCACAAAACAAAAAAGCAAAATACTAAAAAACGAGCACATCCAGTACTTTTACTGGTTTTATCCTTGTTAGTCGCAACGAGCCTCTTGGCTGGTATCATGTATTGGATTACCAATAAATATTTAAAAGATCTTATCACTCCAGTCAGTACGTCATCTACAGAATCATCATCTGAAGTAGATTTGGATGGACTTTTGTCTGAAGAATCAACCGATGAATCTGTAATTCCAAAACTAGTTGGTAAAACTGCTGATTCCATCAAAAACAATCAAAATTTCACAGATCGTTTTACATTTGAATTTGTAGAAAAACATAATAGTGATTTTGATAAAGGTGTCGTATTTGACCAACAGCCAGTGGAAGGAACGCCGATAGAAGGCATCGATAAAATTACGCTTTATGTCTCAAAAGGTGTTGAACAAATTGAAGTCCCTGATTTAGTGGATATGCCAATTGAAGAAGCAACCGCAAAACTCACGGAACTTGAAGTTCAGTTTACAGTAATTCCTGTGTTTAATAGTGAATACGAACCTGGAGTGGTAATTGCTACAGATCCAGAAGCAGGTACAAAGATTAGTAAAAATGATGGTACTGTACTTCTTAAAATAAAAAAAGAAGTAATTGAAGAAGAGAATGAAGATAAAAGCGATGAAGATGCAAAAGAAAGCAGTTCATCTAAAAAATCTTCAGATAATTCAAAAGACTCCTCTAGACGCATACTTCGACCAAAAGATGATTAATTTTAAAAAAGCCCGCTTAGCGGGCTTTTCTAAAATTTAGCAAAATAAAAAAATTTTTTATTTAAAATTATTTTTTTTTAGAAATATATTGATTATCTCTATTTTTTAACCTATAATAGAAACATGCATAAGTCTATATACTTATGTTAATAGGAAATATTAAATATTTCAACAATGGAGGAGTAAAAATGGAGACTTTGCTTTATACACCCCCAATAGTAGGCTGTTTGGCGTTGATTTGTGCATGGTGGCTAGCTGCTTGGATTTTTAAAAATGATACCGGAACCGACCGCATGAAAGAAATCTCTTCGTACATACGCGAAGGGGCTATGGCATTTTTAATGCGTGAATATCGTACTGTTATTATTTTTGGGATTATTATGTTTTTTGTTTTAATGTTTGCTATTGGTATAGGAACCGCTTTAACCTTTTTACTTGGTGCACTTTTTTCTATATTTGCCGGTTTTTTTGGTATGAGAACGGCGACCTCATCAAATGTACGCACTGCTGCTGCGGCTCGTGAAGGTATGCCAAAAGCTCTAAAAATAGCATTTCGGGGCGGTGCTGTAATGGGGCTTTGTGTGGTCGGCCTTGGCATACTAGGTGTAGGCGGATTGCTGGCTGTTCTAGGCTATGAGAATGCAACGCTTTTGACTGGTTTTGGCTTAGGCGCTTCGTCTATTGCGTTATTCGGACGCGTAGGCGGTGGAATTTATACAAAGGCTGCGGATGTTGGTGCGGACCTTGTAGGAAAAGTAGAAGCAGGTATTCCGGAAGATGACCCGAGAAATCCTGCTGTTATTGCCGATAATGTAGGCGATAATGTCGGTGATGTAGCTGGAATGGGTTCGGATCTGTTTGAATCTTATGTAGGCTCTATCATATCTGCTATCACTCTTGCGGTTGCGATCAAAGAGATTGATCCGTTAAAAGGTTCTCTTTTCCCGCTGATATTAGCCGCAGTTGGAATTTTAGCATCTATTATCGCAATTTTTATGGTTGGCGGTAAAAATGGAAAAAATCCAGCTAATGCACTTAATATTGGCACTTATGTAAGTGGTGCAATTGTTATTATTGCATCCTTTATCCTAAGCCGCGTATTTTTTGGCAACCTTAGTGCTTTCTTTGCGGTTACAGTAGGATTAATTGTTGGTATTTTAATAGGAAATATAACAGAATACTTTACTTCTGCCGATCATAAACCAGTAAAAGGAATTGCAAAGCAATGTGAAACCGGTCCTGCAACGACAATTATTGATGGCTTTTCCGTTGGAATGTTGTCTACCGTATGGCCAATTCTCTTTATTGTTGTAGGAATTTTGGCCTCTTATAAGTTTGCTGGTTTATATGGCATTGCACTTGCTGCAATTGGTATGCTTTCAACAACTGGTGTTGTTGTGGCAGTAGATGCTTATGGACCAATTTCCGATAATGCAGGCGGTATTGCAGAAATGTCCAATCTTCCGCATGATGTACGTGAAATCACTGACCAATTGGATTCTGTCGGAAATACAACCGCTGCAATCGGAAAAGGATTTGCAATTGGTTCCGCAGCACTTACAGCACTTGCGTTATTTGTTTCCTATTCTCAAATTGCAAAGATTTCCAGTATTGATCTTTTGTCTCCAAAAGTAGTGGGCGGTTTGCTGATTGGTGGTATGCTTCCGTTCTTATTCTCTGCTCTTACTATGAAATCTGTTGGTAAAGCTGCATTTCAGATGATAGAAGAAGTTCGCCGGCAATTTAAAGCAAACCCCAAAATTATGGAGGGAACTGAAAAACCGGATTATGCCAAATGTGTTGATATTTCGACTGCCGCGGCACTCAAAGAAATGATAATTCCGGGACTGCTTGCAGTAATCAGCCCGATCGCTACCGGAATTGTGCTTGGCGTTGAAGCGCTTGGTGGATTATTGGCAGGCTCGCTTGTCACCGGTGTTTTGCTTGCAATCATGATGTCAAATGCTGGCGGTGCATGGGATAATGCGAAAAAATATATTGAAGTTGGAAACAACGGAGGAAAAGGATCCGATGCCCATAAAGCGGCGGTCGTTGGTGATACAGTTGGTGACCCATTTAAAGATACATCCGGTCCTTCAATCAATATTTTAATAAAACTTATGACCATTGTTTCCGTAGTATTTTTGCCTTTATTTATGTAATTTTAAAATTAATTATATTTCGTAAAACAGCGCAGACACTATGAGTGTCTGCGCTGTTTAGTAAAGATAGCTGAATATTTTTATCATGCTATAATAATCATTGGTAAGATCAATCATAAAATGAATATTTTTTTGTAATTTGGCCATTTTATTAATTGACAAACAAATTCCGATGTGTTAAAATTCGACTAGTTTTAGAGTCTTTATAGGCTGCTATTATGTTAAGCAAAACAAACTTGACCATTCTATATAGAATTAAGGCCATACGGACAGCCGGGTCAACTGCCGAGTGCAGCAGAAATGCTGCGTTATTGATCGAGCTAAAAGCTCGGATTTTATAAGTTGGTTACTTCATAACCATTGTGTATTCATTGCACAACACTTGTGAAACCGTCAATAAGAGTAGTAAAAGTAATTGTTTGCTATATAGACTCTAATATATCTGCATGGTGGAATTAATTGAATTTAAAATTCAATCATAACGAATGCACGGATTGTGGAATATGACTCAAGTGATTGCTGTGGTGTGATACTACGCGGTTACTTGAGTTTTTTTATATTCGGGGAGTGACAATATGGAAAATAAACTGAAGTTATATGGATTTAATAATCTCACAAAATCGCTTAGCTTTAATATTTATGATGTTTGTTATGCAAAAAGCGAAAGAGAACAGCGGGACTATGTTGCTTATATTGATGAACAATATAATTCCGAAAGACTAACAGATATTTTATTTCATGTAACCGATATGATCGGTGCTCATGTGTTAAATGTCTCAAAACAGGACTATGATCCTCAAGGAGCAAGCGTAACGTTTTTAATTGCAGAGGAATCCATGCTGCGAGCAAAAAGTGGTGAAACGGTTGTTGCTCATTTAGACAAAAGTCATGTAACGGTCCATACTTATCCCGAATTTCATCCGGAAACTTCAATTGCTACGTTTCGCGTAGATATCGATGTTGCCACATGCGGAGAAATTACACCTTTAAGTACACTTGATTATTTAATAGGCAGCTTTGATTCGGATATTATCACAATGGATTACAGAATTAGAGGATTTACTCGAGATATCAGCGGCAGAAAGCTGTTCAATGACCATAAAATCACTTCCATTCAAGATTATATCGATGCGAAAACATTAGAACGGTATGATGCGATCGATATTAATATCTATCAATCTAATATCTTTCACACAAAGATGTTAATTAAAGATGTTGAATTAAAAAATTATCTATTTAATACAGACGTTTATGAGCTGCCTCCAAAAACAAGATTAGCTATTACAAACAGCTTGAGACAGGAAATGATTGAGATTTTCAGCGGAGCAAACGTTTATTAGAAGGGAGGAGGACAAATGAATTTGTCTTCACAAGACAAAGTCCCTATCTTAGAGGCTTTACAAAATTTTAAAAAACAGCGAGTAGTTCCTTTTGACGTTCCCGGACACAAGCGCGGGCGTGGCAATATGGAACTTTCGAATTTCTTAGGGGAACAGTGTGTATCCATAGACGTAAACTCAATGAAGCCTTTGGATAATCTTTGTCACCCGGTTTCCGTGATTAAAGAGGCGGAAGAATTGGCGGCTGAAGCGTTTCAAGCTGCACATGCATTTTTTATGGTGAACGGTACAACTTCTGCTGTGCAGGCAATGGTGCTGTCTGCATGTAAAAAAGGAGAAAAGTTGATTGTACCTAGAAATGTTCACCGCAGTGTAATAAATGCCATGATTGTCGGAGGAGCAATTCCTGTTTATGTAAATCCTCAAACAAATCATGAATTAGGAATTGCTTTGGGCATGTCAGTGGAAGAAGTTAAAACGGCTATTTTACAAAATCCAGATGCGAAAGCTGTTTTTGTGAACAATCCCACTTATTATGGAATTTGTTCCAATCTAAAAGCGATTACGGAATTGGCTCATCAACATAATATGATGGTTTTAGTAGATGAGGCACACGGGACTCATTTTTATTTTAGCGATGATTTGCCAATTTCAGCGATGAGTGCAGGCGCTGACATGGCATCGGTTAGTATGCATAAATCGGGAGGTTCATTGACGCAAAGTTCTTTTTTGCTAACAGGAAAAGCGGTCAATGCTTCCTATGTGCGACAAATTATAAATTTAACCCAAACTACAAGCGGATCCTATTTGCTTTTGTCCAGTCTTGATATTTCTCGCAGAAATTTAAGTTTACATGGAAAAGAACTGTTTCATCAGGTGGCAGAAATGGCACAGTATGCGAGAGATGAAATCAATGCCATTGGGGACTATTATGCGTATTCAAAAGAATTAATTAATGGTGACACGGTCTATGATTTTGATGTCACAAAACTATCCATCCATACCTTAAATATTGGACTGGCAGGCATTGAAGTGTATGATATTTTACGTGATGAATATGATATTCAAGTTGAATTTGGGGATATTGGAAATATTCTAGCTTATATTTCAATGGGAGACCGGCAAAAAGATATTGAACGTTTAGTAAGTGCGTTATCAGAGATTAGACGCAGATATAAAAGAGATAAAACCGGAATGTTGAGACAAGAGTATATCACTCCAAAGGTTGTACTGCCTCCGCAAAAAGCATTTTATTCAGAAAAGTATTCACTGAAAATTGAAGAAAGTTCTGGTCATGTATGTACAGAATTTGTTATGTGTTATCCTCCGGGAATTCCGATTTTGGCTCCGGGAGAAGAAATTACTCCTGAAATTATTCATTATATTCAGTATGCAAAAGAAAAAGGCTGTTTTTTAACAGGAGCAGAGGATATGCAAATTGACAGATTGAACGTGCAAAAGGAGGGAGTTTAATGGATCTTTGGTATTCTGAAAAACATACACCAAGCGTTAAATTTTCTATACAAGTAGAACGTCAGCTTTACAGTGCAAACAGCAAATTCCAAAGAATCGATGTTTTTGAATCGAAAGAATTTGGAAGATTCTTAACTTTGGACGGCTATATGATGCTGACAGAAAAAGACGAATTTATTTATCATGAAATGATGACACATGTTCCAATGGCTGTTCATCCAACCGCCAGCAAAATACTTGTCATCGGAGCAGGAGATGGCGGTGTTCTCCGAGAATTAACGCGCTATCAACGGATTAAGCAAATCGATGTGGTTGAAATCGACGAGCAGGTTGTTGAGGTTTGTAAAGAATATCTGCCGCAAACGGCATGTGGGTTTAATGATGCAAGAGTAAACTTGTTTTATGAAGATGGGCTCAAATTTATACGCAAATGTGAGAATCAATATGATTTAATCATTGTGGATTCTACGGATCCATTTGGTCCGGGTGAGGGACTATTTACAAAAGAATTTTACGGAAACTGTTTTAATGCACTAAAACAAGATGGAATTATGGTAAATCAGCATGAAAGTCCATTTTATAGTGAAGATGCGATTGCAATGCAGAGAGCACATAAAAGAATTGTAGAATCTTTTGAGATTAGCCGAGTCTATCAAGCACATATTCCAACGTATCCTTCCGGTCATTGGCTATTTGGATTTGCTTCAAAAAAATATCATCCAATTAACGATTTAGATGCGGAAAGTTGGAATCAGCTAGGGATTAAAACCCGTTATTATAATACCAAACTCCATAAAGGAGCGTTTGCGCTGCCAAATTACGTTGAGGAGCTGCTTGCTGATGTTGAATAAAAATATAGAGACTTTTATTGGATGCGACAAAGAATATTCGCAAGCGGATTTTGTAATCTTTGGAGCACCTTTTGATTCAACCACATCTTATCGTCCGGGTACAAGATTTGCAAGCAAAGTGATGCGGTCGGAATCGTTTGGGCTTGAAACGTACAGCCCTTATCAAGATGCAGATTTGTGTGATATTTCTGTTTTTGATGGAGGAGACTTAGAACTTCCATTTGGAAACACCAAACGGGTGTTGGAAGAAATTCAAACCTATACACAAAAAATTGTCTCCGATCAAAAAATACCGGTCATGATTGGCGGCGAACACCTTGTCACATTGGGAGCAGCCAAAGCGGTATTTGAGAAATATCCAGATCTTCATATTGTTCATTTTGATGCCCATGCAGATTTAAGGGAAGATTATTTGGGTGAACAGCTTTCTCATGCTACTGTTATGCGCAGGATATGGGATTTTGTAGGCGACAACAGAATGTTTCAGTTTGGTATTCGATCAGGAGAAAAATCCGAATTTGTTTTTGCTGATAAACATACCATGCTCAATAAGTTTAATTTTGAACAGCTAGATCATGTGATTCGGCAATTAGCTGGGAAGCCTGTTTACTTTACGCTTGATTTGGATGTATTAGATCCTTCTGTTTTTCCTGGAACTGGTACGCCGGAGGCTGGAGGCGTTCAATTTTTAGATCTTTTGCATGCAATTCTTAAAATTGGGAAACTCAATATTGTCGGCTGTGATATCAATGAATTATCGCCTGTATATGACCAAAGTGGTGTATCGACAGCGACAGCATGTAAGATATTACGCGAAATGCTGCTTGCATTTCATAAAAATTAATAATTAATTGTAGGGGGAATTTAGAATGGGAAAAGCACTTATTATCGGCTGTGGCGGTGTTGCCAGTGTCGCGATTCAAAAATGCTGCCAAAACAGTGAAGTATTTGAAGAAATTATGATTGCAAGCAGAACGAAAAGCAAATGTGATGCTTTGAAAGAAAAGTTAAGCGGTGGCAAAACCATAATCCATACCGCACAAGTTGATGCAGATAACGTAGAAGAGCTTGTTGCTTTAATCAACCAATTTAATCCGGATGTGGTACTCAATCTTGCGTTGCCCTATCAGGATTTAACAATCATGGATGCCTGCCTTGCAACGAAAACCGATTATGTTGATACTGCAAACTATGAGCCGTTAGATACCGCAAAATTTGAATATAAATGGCAGTGGGAATACAAAGAGCGGTTTGAAAAAGCTGGGATTACAGCGCTTCTTGGGAGCGGATTCGACCCGGGTGTGACAGGCGTATTTTCTGCCTATGCACTAAAGCATGAGTTTGATGAAATCAATGAAATTGATATTTTAGATGCAAACGCAGGAGATCATGGATATCCATTTGCAACTAATTTTAATCCAGAAATCAACATAAGAGAAGTTAGCGCAAAAGGAAGCTATTGGGAAAACGGGAAATGGGTTGAAACGGAACCTATGGAAATTAAACGAGTCTATAATTTCCCGGAGATTGGTGAAAAAGATATGTATTTGCTTCACCATGAAGAATTAGAATCTTTGGCGCTTAATATCAAAGGAATAAAGAGGATTCGTTTCTTTATGACATTTGGACAAAGTTATCTGACGCATCTTAAGTGCCTCGAAAATGTCGGCATGACATCCATTGAGCCAATTGATTTTAATGGCATGAAAATCGTTCCTTTGCAGTTTTTAAAAGCTGTTTTACCCGATCCCGCTACATTGGGACCAAGAACAAAGGGAAAAACAAATATCGGATGCATCTTTAAAGGTAAAAAGGATGGAAAAGAAAAAACGTATTATTTGTATAATGTCTGTGACCATCAAGAGTGTTATAAGGAAGTAGGTTCTCAAGCAATCTCCTATACAACAGGAGTCCCCGCAATGATTGGTGCGATGATGGTGATGAATGGAACTTGGAAGAAACCGGGTGTCTTTAATGTCGAAGAATTTGATCCGGATCCATTTATGGATGCACTGAACAAATGGGGTCTGCCGTGGCACGAAAGTTTTAATCCGGAACTGGTAGATTAACCATGGAGCTTGGATTTGATTTAAACGCAATTGAAACACCCTATTATATTGTTGATGAAGGCTTATTGATTAGAAATCTTGAGATACTAAAGAGCATAATTAATCAAACGGGATGCCATATTCTTTTAGCACAAAAGGCGTTTTCTATGTATTCGCTGTACCCATTAATAAGAACGTATCTAAACGGCACAACTGCCAGCGGATTATATGAAGCAAAGCTGGGATATGAAGAGATGGGTGGGGAGACACATGTTTTTTCACCCGCTTATTCTGAAAAAGAGTTTGATGAAATCCTAAATATTTGTGATCACATTGTATTTAATTCTTTTTCGCAGTGGGAAAAATATCGAGAAAAAGCGCTTTTATCGCAAAAAAAGTTTGGGATTCGCATTAACCCTGAATGTTCCACTCAGGAGCATGCGATTTATGATCCATGCTCTACTGGTTCTCGCTTAGGAGTAACAATTCAAAATTTTCGTCCGGATTTACTGGATGGGATCAGTGGTTTCCATTTTCATACACTATGCGAACAAAATGCAGATGCACTGGCTGAAACACTAAAAGCGGTGGAAGAAAAGTTCGGAAAATATTTCAGCAAAATAAAATGGATCAATTTTGGAGGCGGTCATCATATTACACGGCCGGACTATGATGTGCAAACGCTGATATCCTGTATTCGTCATTTTAAGGATCAATATCAGCTGGATGTATACTTGGAGCCGGGAGAAGCTGTAGCGCTTAATACAGGGTATCTTGTTAGCACAGTAATGGATGTTATTGATAACAAACTCCAGAATGCAATTTTAGATACTTCAGCCGCTTGTCATATGCCGGATGTACTGGAGATGCCGTATCGGCCCAATATTATCAGTGCGGGAATGCCGGGAGAAAAAAAGTTTACCTATCGCTTAGGAGGCCCAACCTGTTTAGCGGGAGATATAATTGGTGATTATTCTTTTGATCATCCATTAAAGCCGGGTGACAAATTGGTGTTTTGCGATATGGCACATTATTCGATGGTCAAAAATAATACATTTAACGGTATGAAACTGCCGTCTATTGCCATTGCAGACAGAAATCATCAAGTAAAATTAATTCGAAGTTTTGGATACGAACATTTTAAAGAGCGATTATAATTATGAAACAAATACCCTCCAGCATAGACAACGCGTTGTCTATGCTGGAGGGTATCATATATATCATAAAGAATTTAATATTTGTTGTTTATACTGAATCGCTTCAGCATACGAATATCTTCACCATAAAACTGCAGAGGACGATAAGCGCACAGAAGTCTGGATAAAATACGGTCACCATATCGTTCACACAAAATTTTCTCATCAAAATTTGTGCTGATAATCGTAGGCTTGTGCTCAATAATACGCGAGTTAATAATGTTATAGAGCGCAGCAACGGTAAAACTGGTAGAGAATTCGGCGCCAAGGTCGTCAATAATAAGCAAGTCACAGGAAAGCGCTAGAGACTGATAATCCGTATCATCCTTGCTGTGTTTTGAGAATTGCTGAGCCTGCAATTTATCTAATAAACGCTGGGATGTTGTATAAACAACCCCAAAACCACTTTGAATAACTTCATAAGCGATGGATAAGGAAAGATGAGTTTTCCCAAGACCGGTTCCGCCTAACAGCAAAAGACTTTCACTTCTGCTTGAAAAGGTTCGGGCATACGCTGTACAAATAGAAAATACTTTTTCCATTGCTCTCCTTGGTATGACATTATATGGACCAAAGGGTTGTTCTGAATAATATTGCAATTTAAAATTATGAAAACGGCACTCTTCTGCATTGCTTGAATCGCTTAATTTTTGATACGCAAGTTTACGCAGAAGGGTAGAAAAACAGCTGCAAGGATGCTGCCCAACAAATCCGGTATCCTGACATTTTTCGCAGGAGTAATGGACCCTTAAATAATCTGCGGGTAATCCTTGATCGGATAAGAGCTTTGCTCTTTGTTTTTGAAGGTTTAAGTTGTTTTCTCGAAGCTGCTCGATCAATTGCAAACCATCTTGACCGCTGATAGCCGCTTTTGCGGCGGCCAGACCGGTTTTTGCAAGTTTATTTTCGATATCCCGTAATTGAGGCAATTGTTCATAAAGGCGCACTCTGCGCTGATCTGACTGCAATTGCGCACGGGACCTTTTATCATCTAATATCTGCTGTGCCTTTTGATAAATATCTTTCGAATATCCCATATAAATCCTCCATTTTATTCATCGTATGGCTGATGCAGCAGTTTGTGGATTTTATCCATATCGAGGGACGAATCTTTTCCGGTTTGTGCAGATTTATTCTTTTTCGGTTCAGACTGTTTTGAAAAACTGTTTAGATCATTTGTTGCTTCTTTAATTGTTTTAATGCCTTTTGACTTCCAGGAAGTCAAAATTTTATCTGCGTAAGCAAAGGATACTTTCCCGGTATTTTCAGCTGCTCGTTCGCATGCCAAAAAAATAAGTGTTTCATCTAACCCAAGTGAGAACCAACGGGGTATGTAGTCGCGTTCTTTCGGTGTGAGACCGCGGTTATAGAGACCAAAAGCTTTCCGCACTTTTTTCTCATTCTCATTATCGGTAGTGAGTCTTAAAATTTCATGTTCGACTTGCTCATGTGTGATAATGCCTCTTTCAAGCCAATTCGCAGCAGTCTTTTCAAGATAATGTAAACTTTTATGTCCACTCGAAATACAGTATCCAAGCAGCATGAGCACCGCATCCGATTTCATTCCATAGTAACTGCAAAGCGCAACAATAATTTCGCTTTCTACCGGCGTTAAAGGAGACCCAGTAATGTTTTGTTCTTCCCCCAGAAGCTGTGCAATGGTATGGTCGTGGTTTGCCAGCTGACCAATATCTTGCTGGGTG
>CALLQM010000158.1 GCA_938014855.1 uncultured Clostridia bacterium
CACAGCCTTGCGACCATTAGAACCTGAATCTAACGCGTCTGCCAATTCCGCCATATCCGCATATCAGCACAGTTTTTATAAACCGTGCTTGATTATTATATCATCGGACAAGCCAAATGTCAACAAAATTTTTGTGTTATTTCGGCTGACTTTCAAAACCATTTAGCAGTTTATGCATCATCCAATCGCCCTTTGGAACAAAGACGCCGGTTTCCTTGGCAAGCGCTTCTGTATAGCGTTTTGTACCGTTTTGCTCAGCATCACTGCGATAAAGAACAAACGGGACAGGTTCACCGGTGTGCGTGCGGATGGAGAGTGGTGTAGGATGATCCGGCATGAGCAAAACAGAAAACGGTTCGCCGGATTTGCGAAGTTCGGGCAGAATCCGCCCCAAGATGTCACGATCAATCAATTCGATTGATTTTACCTTGTTGTCGATTTCGTGCCGGTGTCCGCACTCGTCGGGCGCTTCTACGTGAATATACACCATATCACAGCCGTTTTTCAGCAGATCCAATGCGGCATCTGCTTTGCCGGCAAAGTTCGTATCGACATTCCCTGTGGTGCCTTCCACGTCGACGCTTTTTAGTCCTGCACACAGAGCAATTCCTTTAATCAGGTCGACGGCAGAGATTACGCCGCCCTTGACGCCGTACTTTTCGGCAAACGGTGTCAGATTGGGCTTGGTTCCCTCTCCCCAAAACCAGCAGGAAGTTGCGGGACGCTTGCCCTTGGCGATGCGTGCGAGGTTGACCGGGTGGTCTTTTAAAAGTTCACGCGACCGTTTCATCAAGTCCAACAGCAGGCCGCCGTAACGGCCGGATGGCAGATGTTCTTTGATCGGTTTAAGCGAAATATCATGCGGTGGTGTGCAAATACTGCCGGTTTCCGAGTGCTTGAAAAGGAGGCAGTGCCGGTAGCTGATCCCCGGATACAGATGCAGAGTTTCCGTCTGAAAATGTTGGTTGAGATAATTAATCAGTTCGGTGGATTCCGCTGTGGAAATCTCGTCGGATGAATAGTCGACCATTTTTGTATCTTCATACGCTTCTTCGTCCGAAAGCGTCACGAGATTACAGCGAAACGTCACGTCATCCGGTTCCAGCGGAATGCCCATGCTGACCGCTTCTAAAGGTGAGCGGCCGCTGTAATAAATCTTCGGGTCGTAGCCCATGACCGAGAGGTTCGCGGTATCAGAACCCGGAGGCATGCCCTGCGGCACGGTATTGACCATACCTACGATTCCATTCTGCGCTAGAAAATCCATATTCGGTTTGTCGGCGGCATCCAAAGGAGTGCGTTCGCCCAGCTCCGGCACGGGATAGTCCGCCATGCCGTCGCCTAACATTACGATATATTTCAAAAAAGGTCACCAATCTTTCTATGTTGTGCAAAGTTTCGTTATTTGCTAAGCCAGTCCGCAACCGCTTTTTTCATATCCATCGACTCTACCACGTCGGTAAAGCGTTCCTGTTTGTCTTTAAGCTCGGCAAGAGCGATAGGAGCCTTTAGGCCGGATGCGTCAGACAGTTCATTCAGCATTTCAAAGTCGTTCCCCTGCGGCTGTTTGCCGATGGCGGGTAGAACACTGCCTGCAAATTTAAATGGGCTGGCGGTCGACGCGATAACGGTCGGCGTTTGATCGCCTGTTTTTTCCGTATAGTCTTGATAGACCTTTACGGCTACCGCGGTATGTGTATCGCACAGATAGTTTGTTTTGCTGAACAGCTCCCCAATGGTTTGGCTGGTTTGTTCGTCATCCGCACAGACTGCCGCAAATTCCGCCTGCCAGGTATCCAAAACGTCTTTTTCCACCGTATAAACACCTTTTGTGGAAAGTTCGGACATATAGCCGCGCAGTTTTTCATCACTGCGTCCGCCCAGCAGATAAAGAAGGCGTTCCAAATTGGAAGAAATCAAAATATCCATTGACGGTGATGCGGTCAGGTAAAAATCACGGTTCCGGTCGTACGTACCGGTTGTGATGAAGTCGGTCAGGACATTATTTTTATTGGATGCGCAAATCAGCTTTTTGATCGGCACACCGCAGTGTTTAGCAAAGTAAGCGGCCAAAATATTGCCGAAGTTTCCGGTTGGCACAACGACATTGATCGGGTCGCCAAGTTTGATTTTTCCTGCATTGAGCATGTCGCAGTAAGCAGAAAAATAGTAGGCAATCTGCGGTACCAAACGTCCCCAGTTGATCGAGTTCGCGGAGGAAAGCAGGTATCCTTTTTCCGCCAACTCTTTGGCAAACTCTTTATCGGTAAAGATGCGTTTTACGCCGTTTTGCGCGTCGTCAAAGTTGCCTTTGGCGGCAAAGACCATGACGTTTTCGCCGGACTGGGTCGTCATTTGGCGGCGCTGAATATTGCTTGTTCCGCCGTCCGGATAGAACACGCAGATCTTGGTGCCTGCAACATCGGAAAAACCTTCAAGCGCCGCTTTGCCGGTGTCACCGGATGTAGCGACCAAGATGACCACGGTTTTTTGTTCGCCTGTTTTTTTCAGCGATGCGGTTAGCAGATACGGCAGAAGCTGAAGCGCAAAGTCCTTAAACGCGCAGGTGGGACCATGAAACAGCTCAAGCACGTTGGCTTGTCCGCCCAGCGAGCGCACAGGTGCGACCTCTTTTGGCGGGAACTTTTCAGATGCATAGGCTTTGGATATATATTCGTGCAGTTCTTCTTTTGTGAAATCACACAAAAAACGGGATAGAACCTCGACTGCGCGGTCGACATAACCGGTTTTTGCAAGGTTTTCAATTTCCTTAAGTGTAAAAGAAGGAAGGGATTCAGGAATGAACAGACCTCCGTCAGGTGCAAGGCCGGCAACGATTGCCTGTGCCGCGCTGACAGAATAGCTGCTGTTACGGGTGCTGTTGTAATTCATATATAAAGTCTCCTTTGAGTTGTACATAACCGGCATACAATTGTATTTTATAGTTTATCATACCATATTTATGGTCTTGAAACAAGATATTCAGCCGCTTTTCGCGGAAAGAAACACAGGAAATTCAATACAGCAGAAAGAGCATTCCTTGCCGGAATGCTCTTTTGATTTTAAGACAAGATCATACGGGCGTTGT
>CALLQM010000159.1 GCA_938014855.1 uncultured Clostridia bacterium
GGTTGCAATCACGGTCATAAGCATTACAAACGCAATCATAAATTCCAGATACTGTGAAATTCCACGTTTGTCTTTCAGCTTCATCCGGATGCGTTTTAAGACCTGCATGATTCCACCCCGCCATTAAGCATAGTTGAATAAATCATTAATTTTATCGGCAACTTTCTGCCATACATCTTTTAAGGTTACGCCAGACAATTTCAGCAGTATACCGCCCAACACAACGGCTATTATCATTAATACCAGTGCACTAATATAAATGGAATTTCCTCGCTTTTCCTTGAGTTTTTGTTTCATCAGATAAAGTGCATTTTGTGCTTGTACCGCTTTTTGATTACAGATACGTTTTAAAGTTTGCATATTCTATAACTCCCTTTTATAAAAAGATTCGTTGACCCTGCATAGCTTGACAGCCCAAAACATAAACCAGCATCACGACAAAACAGAACATGATGCCGAAAATATACGGCATGAGTTTATCCGGTCGTTTTTGGATTTCCTGCTTTTGGTGTTCAATGCTTTCACGGCGAAATTCATTGTTTTTGGTATAGAAATAAAGCTGCTGATCCTCACCGCGTAAAACTGACAGGAGTCCGCGCACCAGTTCGGACAGCTGTGTACTGCCGATTCGGTTTTCCAGTCCGCGCAGAGCATTCTGCAAATTACCGGTTTTCATATCCGCCAGCGTGACATCCAGTTCATCGGCTAGTTCTGCGCCGCAGACTTTCCGGTAATGCTCCAGCATTTTCACCACGTCACGGCTTGCGGACAAGCTGTTGGAAATCGTGCTTGCCATGCGCGGCAGTTCCAGTTCAATCTTTTCTCGTTTTTCTTTGAGCCGTTTTTCCGGTTCGCGCATGCTTTTTAAATAACTGTAGACAGCCAGTCCCGTGACAATTACCGGCAATAGTGGATTCACAAGTACGGTTGTCAGCCCAATGGCGGCTAAAATAAGTGACTGTGCCGTCGCATTTGCCGTATACTGCTCGGCTGTTTTACTTTCTCCGATGGTTTTTAAAGTATGGTTTAACTTCTCCCGCTTATATTCGTTCAAAGTAAGATGCGGTTCCAGCCGCTTTGCAAGCGGAGCGGCAAGCTGATCCATCCAATTCCCGCCGCTTTTTTTCCTCTCGTTTTCACGGTACAGCTTTTCGGTTCGCAGCGACGGAAACAAAATGGTATCGGTTAAAACAAGCCACAAGCCAAAGCCCGCAAGTCCT
>CALLQM010000160.1 GCA_938014855.1 uncultured Clostridia bacterium
TTCACTGATTGAAAAACGCAAAAGTGAGGCAAAACTATGATTTTTAGACTTGGAGAATTATTTTGCGGTCCAGGTGGATTAGCGTGGGGAGCAACTCATGCAGATATAGGCAATCCCAATTTTGGTATAGTTCATCAATGGGCAAATGATTATGATGAAAATACTTGTAGAACATACAGGCGGAACATCTGCCCGAAGGCACCAGAAACAGTGTATCACGCAGATATCCGCAAATTTGATTTGACTCATCTTGCAGAAATTGATGCACTTGCATTTGGATTCCCCTGCAACGATTTTAGTGTTGTTGGAGAGCAGAAAGGCATGAATGGTGTTTATGGACCTCTCTATTCGTATGGCATAAAAGTGTTGAAACTTTATAGGCCGCAGTGGTTTCTTGCCGAAAATGTTGGTGGATTACGCAACGCAAACGATGGCACTGCATTTACAAAAATATTAGATGAAATGAAGCATGCTGGATACAAGCTGTACCCTAACCTCTATAAATTTGAAACATATGGAGTTCCACAGGCAAGGCATCGTGTAATCATTGTTGGAATCCGTAATGATCTTGATGTTGTATACCGCATTCCATCTAATGCACCGTACTTAAATGTTGATAACACATGCAGTACAGCTATTGAAGTACCCCCCATCCCGATAGATGCTCCAAATAACGAATTGACAAGACAATCTGCAACTGTTGTAAAAAGACTGCAATATATTAAGCCTGGGCAGAATGCTTTTACAGCTGACCTGCCGGACGATCTAAAGTTAAATATACGGGGTGCAAAAATAAGTCAGATATATAAACGCCTTGATCCAGACAAGCCTGCATATACTGTAACTGGCAGCGGCGGAGGCGGCACACACATTTATCACTGGGCAGAGCCTCGTGCTTTAACAAATCGAGAACGAGCACGACTGCAGACATTTCGTGATGATTATATATTTGAAGGCAGTAAAGAAAGTGTACGCAAGCAAATCGGCATGGCTGTTCCATGCCAAGGAGCAAAAATAATATTTGAAGCCGTCTTGAAATCTTTTGCTGGAATTCCATACGAATCCATGCCAGCAAATATAAAAGGATAGCAGAAGAAAGGGCACCTTAATTCAGGTGCCCTTTTGCCTATCTGTACTGTTTTTAATAATATAACATTTCCGCTTATCATTATTTGTTGTGCAGTTTTCAATTGTATTCATAATTTCATTTATACATTTGTCAAGTTGTTTTCTAATCTGCCATTCCCAAAATCGCAAGACAATCCATCCATCACTTGTAAGCTGCTCATTAACTTGACGGTCGCGCTCCATGTTGCGTTCTATCTTGGGTATCCAATAGTCACGGTTGGATTTAATACGCTTATTTCGTTCTTCCCATTCGTAGCCGTGCCAAAAATCAGAATCACAAAATACTGCAATCCGATATTTTGTTATGGCAACATCCGGTTTTCCAGGAAGCAGTTTATAATTCTTTCTGTATCGTATCCCCTTACGCCAAAGTGCTTTCCGCAACATCAGTTCAATCGTGGTGTCTTTGCTCTTGATTGCCCGCATATTCTTTCGGCGCTGCTCTGGTGTTAAGTCATCCATAGCTGTTATTCATCTCCAGATTTAGTTTCTTAATCATCTACATCATAGTAAACAACATTTTCTGGCAGCTTAATGTTTGGAACCCAAAGTTTTCTACCACCCCATCCTTTTCGGCCGGTTATTTTATACATTGTTAAGACAACCTGATGGGAGTATGATGCGCCAAGTGTCCAATCGTTCGGAGACAGCAAAGCACCTGTTCCTTTTGCAACATCTCTATTCCGACGGACAATTAAAATTCCCTGAGCGGTTGGAGTATCAGCCAATATCGTCTCTATAATTGACATAAAACTTTTAACGCTGAAATCATCTGCAGAAGTAATATGGTTAAATATTTCCTTTATTAACCTGAGACTGACCTGATAAGAAGGCTCTGTATCTGCAAAAGCATCTAAAAGTCTGTCCAAATCCTCAATCGTCTTATTATCTGGAGCAAACGGATAGTAGTTAGTACCGCCAGATAGCATAGACACTTTTCGATTGTCTAAAACATTTGCACGAGTTGGATTAAGTCCTTTTGGATAGTAAATTTTTATATTTTCAATACCTTTTTCTATCTGAGCAATAATTGAGTTATTCGTTGCGTTTATATCTGCAAACAGCTTATAAAGAGATTCATCGATAAACACACTCATCATGCCAGGATCACGATCATAGCCGAACATACGGCTGTGCTGCCACATGGTATCCGCCTGCGGCTTTTTGCTGGTACGAGTATAGTATATGGTGTGCAGTGCAGGAAATGTAACACCTCGACCCAGTGTGTTTCCTCCTATGACGATGTTTGTTCCAGAAGAATACTCATCACTTGATACGTGCGTTTTTCCATTCATCACAAGACCTTTTACCTTATAGTTTTCTATAATATCTTTCATAACTGCAAAAACAGTACAAAAGTCAGCTTTTTCTGTCTTCTGCGGTTTAAGCAGATTATACTCTTTTTCTAATTCAGTTTTAAACTCATCGTCTAAATGGTCACGGCACCATTTTAGTTCCTGGAAGGCTTCTTTTGCATATCTATTATGTACAGCTTGACGGACGCTTGGATGAATTAAGCAGTTGGAAATTGTACCTCCAGTAGAAAAGATCTGACCGGTTACTGCCAAATGGCGAATAACAACACGGCGAGCAGGTTTTTTAATTTTCTCGAGATAACAAATACAATCTGCTATGCTGTTCTTCGGAAAGAAAAAATCCCCACCAAGATAGCCATCGCCTGGCTCAAAGTAATAAGTAAAGTATGGGCGCCATCCAGAAGCCAGTGTCTGTAACAGGACAGCCTGCGGCGTACCAGTAACCTGCAGATAGATACTGCTGGAAGAACCGTTCTTTATTGAATCAAGATATTTATTAATTGATGACTGCCGGCCACGGTTTACCATCGTATTAAGAGAAGCGGCATCCGCTTCATCATCAACAATAAAAAGCGGGTTGCCTTTCATAAAACCTGTAGAGGCAAACACATTTGCCCATAGTCGTAATATTCTTACATTCTTTTTGAGAACAACAATAACCGGCTTAATAAGGCTGTTTTTAATGAATAAGCCCGAATCATTTTCCCCACAAATACAGAACCCAGATAAATCTGCCTTTACCCGCTCTAATGTTTGCTGCTGGCGCACTAAATTATCTGTTGTAAGCAGTACAAATGCTGGAAATCCTAAGTCAGCGGCTTTGCACATAATTCCAAACATTTGGCCAGTCTTTCCTGACTGTACATTTCCAAACAGTAAGCCGATTTCATGACTGAAAAAAGAAAATTCACGTAAATATTTATTGCCAACATAATCTGCTGTTTTATAAATAGACTCTGCAAGCTTTGCATTACCTCGGTCAGAAATTGATTTAAGATAAGCTTTTAGATACTGCATTTATTTTATTCACCATCCACATTTTCATCCTTGGCTGCTTCAAACGAGAGGAGCCATACATCTAGCATATTCCCATTTTCATCTTCAGCCTTCTGATTCGTTTTGGTTAATACCAATGTATCACATCCATAAGCTGAAAGCATCTCCTTTGTAATCATGCCCATACGGTCAGTATCTGCTTGTGTATCATTTACTGGATTTACGAGTCCTGCTGCAGCTAAACGTCCTTTAATCCATCTGCCAAGAATCAGCTCATCACCAACGGCACTGAATTGTTTATTCCCATCACTGGTTGTGTGAGCCTTAAAAGTATAGCCGTCATCAGTAACAACCATAAAAACTGCATTCTTTTCTGGATAGCCTTGGAGCTTTGTTATTTTTTTGCTGACAGTAAACTGAGTTTCATACCAATCACGAGATTTTCTTGCACTTCTGGGAGCGGCATAACTTACATTTAAATTTGATTTTGTATAGTGCTTACCATCATCCATATGTCTCTCTGCAAATGCAGGAACTTTAATCGGAAGAATAAATGAAACAGCTGTTTTGTGCCGCTCAAAAAGCTCAACTTGAGTTTGAGGAATCTGTTCAACAGTATCAATTCCTGTAAGAGAAGTGTTAACTTCGCGAATAATCG
>CALLQM010000161.1 GCA_938014855.1 uncultured Clostridia bacterium
GAATTCTTGCTTCCGGGAACAACTCCTCTAATAAACATCCAAGATGGAGATATTCTTTTTCATCTATAGTACAAATCAGCACAGAACAATTAGGATTTAAAACCCTTTTTGCTATTAGCAACCGCTTTTTCATCATCGAAAGCCATTTGCTATGCCTGTAAGCATCATTGGAATCCACATAGTCGTTGTTATATTTCCAGTCCCTTGCCCCTGTGTTATAGGGCGGGTCTATGTATATGCAATCCACTTGTCCCTCGTAAAGGTACTCCAAAAGCTGAAGAGCATGGTAGTTATCCGCTTCAATAATCGTGTGCCAGAGACTGTCATTCGGCGCATTTTCCACTTTAGCAATGGGTTCGAGCGAAGGAAAAATAGGATCGCCAAACTGTGCCACAGCAACCAGATCGCATAAAGGTATGGTTGTTATTTCTGACGATACTTTATCCTCACAGACGGCAGTTTTGTCGTCAATTTTTTTTACTATGTAAATTTGGTTTAGTTTTCCTGTCTTGCGTGCAACGGTCGAATCGCACCTTATGGGCACGCCATAGAGGGGAGTGCATTCAGGGACATGTTCCTCAAATACCAGACCGAACTTTTTATTTTTACTGATGCGGGTTACTTCCTCCGTCAACCGTTCACGCAGCATTGGGTCAGTAATTTGCTGTAATAGGTCTTTAATAGCCGCCATGTGCTTTTATCTCCTTATTCTTCATCGTTTCGCTGTTCTGTTTTTGCTTTATCTTCGGCATCTGCTCTGGAAATGGGCTCCGTCTCTGGCACAGCATTTTGCCGGCTCCAAGACTTGCCAAACAATTCATTCCCCACGGACAGGCGGAGAACTGACGCCTTATCAACGATTTTGTATGTATTTGGTGTATAAGTATCTGCCTTATCAAATGCGATGAACACTTGCTTGCCGCTTTCACCGCTTTTCTGATACAAACCAAGTATCTGTTCAAAATCGGCATCCTCTATACGCTTAACGATGCTTGAATCATGAATCAGAACAGGGAGCGGAGTTAAAGCGAGCATACTCAGATCGTATACCACAAGACTCTTAAACGCTGTTCCTTCACTCTTATCATCGGGGGTTTCAAACTCAAAGGTCTTGTCCGGTTTTAGCGTCAATTCTGGTGCGGTTCTGTCACCGCCGGTAATAATATCATTAATTCGCTTCATTTCAGCGTTCACTTCATCCTGAGCAGCGGCGAGAGCTTCTTCCTGCCGCTTACGGAGATTCGCCAGCAGATGTTCGATCTCCTTGCGCTTTTCCATTTGCTCCATTTCGCCTTGCAGCGCTTCATTCTCTTCAACCAGTTTTTCTATTTCCCGTGACACACGGGCGTACTGAGTAAGAATGGATTGCGAGAGAGATTTGGCGACTCCTGAACCCTCGATTTGCTTCTCATAGTTTGCAATATCAGCATCTATGTATTCAATTTGCGGTGTCAGCCGTGCAATTTCTTCCTCAATGTCAGCGCGAAGAAAACCGTTGATCTTAGCATGGAAAGCTTCAACATCAGTAAAAGCATCAATTTTAGCATCAGGGAAAAAACGGAGCAGAGCCGAAAAGTCTTTTTTTAGCACTCCGTCATTACCAGGCATATTGTTGCGGACTGCATTAAGCTGGGATATCAAACGGCTCTTCCGGCGGCTCAGTTTACCCAACTCACTCTTAATTTCAGCAAGCCGCTCCGCTTGCTGCGGATCAATACCCAAAGCGCGCAGGTTGGCCTCTTCATTTTGCCTGCACAGCCTCTCCCGGCGCTTTTCCAGACTTTCTATTTTATCCTTATTCTCGCCAATCTCAGCCGTGATATCCGATATGGAACGCTCCGCTTGTTTGCGTGGCTTGATGCCATAGCTTTCTTCGGCGGTTTTCAGATTCTGGATAGCTTCAAACTTATCCAATAATTTCATAAGGTACTCTACAGCCGTTGCCATTGATTCGCGCTCGCTTTGCAGAGGCTTGTGTTCATTATGGCTTCCATGGCCGTAAATACGGAAGAATCTTTCTACAATTTCATCAAAAGTAATACCCCTCAGAAGTATTCTATACTCGTGGAACAGCCATTTGCGATAGTTCGGCACACTCATTTCCTCAATGACATGGAACTGGCTGTCGCAGCGATTCACCACGGACGGGCGGCTTGTGCTTCGAGAAAAAAAGTAGGAAAAGCCATCAAATTCAAAGATGAAGTTTATCGTGTGGTGATCAAGATGAGTGATCACATCCTTTGCGGATTTTGGGTAGTTATCCCCTCCAAATACAAAATCCAGTATCAGCAGAAAAGTGGACTTGCCAATAGCGTTGCTGCCATCCGAACTGCCAAGGATGACGTTAAGCCCAGGCCGGAAATCCTCCGGCTGAGTTTTAAACTTCTCGCATGTTATCCGCTTTAACATAGTGGAGTACCTCCGTCCCGTCAGGTATTTCTATTTGCCCAAGTTTATACAAACAATCAAGAGCATCAAGAAATATGCTTATTTCCGATACCTTTGTCCGTGTCGCTTCGAGCAGTTCATGCGGGGTCATATCCCGCTCCTCTAATTTCTCCAAGATAGGCGCAAAGAGAGCAATGACGCTATCGGAGAAAGAATTAACTTTGCTTGGTATTTTCATTGAACAAATCACACCTTTTCACTAAATATCCAACAATGATCTCACAGGCATCTCTATGTCTCTGTCCAACTTGTGAAAATAGTTTTTCAACTAAGAGATCTGCTATGTATTCCTGTGGATCGATGATATCTGATTTTTGCTGTATTCCACTTTCGAGCAGCTTATAAGCGGATTTCATTAACTCCCCAAACATATTCGTGTCAAATCCAATTTCCTGTTCAAGACGGGAGCAAGTGTTTTTTACAGTTTTATATAAGCGAGCCATACTCGCATTAATCTTGTCCTTCAGGAAAGGTTCGTGAATCTTACGATCAATCTCAACCAAATCTTTGATATCTGTTGGCTCCAGTCCTTGCGCGTTCTTTGTCTTATGAACTTCTCGCAGAACGGTCTCTATTTCATCCTGAAACTTAATGCCGGATATTCTGTCAAGAAATGCCTGAATATCCGCGCAACGGTGTTTTTTTTCAAGCAACTCTGCTATTTCATCAGATGACATCGCCGGAACAAGAGGAGCACATTCGTTTGTACATAATGCTACCGCATTTTCATAGCTGTCCGCTTCATCTGGTAACTGCTTCAAATAGACAATTTCACAGTTTTTAACCGGAATCTTCCCTCGCTTGGGAATTCCAAGATAACCACCGCAATATAAACACTTACCATTAGCTTCTGACAGCAGAGTAACAAGCAGGGAATCGTCCTGTTTTGATGGCTGAGGTAATTGCTTGATTTTGTCTATCACATACTCTGCGACACCTTCGGCGAATTCTGTATCGGTCTTTCCGTTTCTATAATCATAAGTGCAGATCCGATCTGACACATTATCCTCAAGGAGCGTTATTTCTTCAATCCGAGATGTGAAGGAAAGAACATACTCTTGTGTAACAGACCGAATCGTCTTTTTGCCGCTTCGGTTCGTAGTGTTTGTGACAACATATAAAAAGACTCCGGCCAAAAACGAATGAAAACAGAATTCGGTTTGGGATGCCAATTCTTTTTTTGTTATGCCATTGACCAGTTCGACTTTCGTATCATCGTAAATACCATGTATTTTCTTCCCATCTTTTTCAGGAAAATCATTACCAATCATGTCTTTAAGCGCCAGGATTATCTGCTTGGATAAATTACTGTCCAACAGATTGATGACATTGTTCTTAAAGTAGCTGGCTACTTCTTGTGGAACGGCGTTGCGGGCTGGCCCAGTAATATCTTTTGAGAGGTTTTGTTCACACCGCAGTAATTTTGATGTGGCATCTTCTCTGACACGATCTGCATTTTCCTGCCCTGAAAAGGTAAACTCATAATTGGGGGCAACAGAATGAAGAAGTGCTTCGCACAACTGCTTATTATCAATATTAACTGCCTTGCACGGAACAAGAATCGCTAAATATGAGCCAAAACATAACCTCATGCCGAAACCCTCCATTCAAACTGAACTGTATCCTATTTATTTTCTTCATCAATGTAATCGACGATATCCCCAATATTACACCTGAGAGCCTTACATATGCGCGCCAAAACGTCCATGCTGACCGGCAGTTCTTTGCCTAACTTTGCCATAGTAGTTGTAGTTAAGCCCGTCATAGCCATCAAATCTTTTTTCATCATTTTTCTATCTATCAGTATTTTCCATAGCTTGTTGTAGCTGAACGCCATAATATCTCCTCCAAAGAGCTTTGCCCTCAAATAGCCTATTTGGAATATTTTATCACGTTTTGAGACTGATATCAAGGTTAACTTGATTAACGCTGATATTGGCTTTACATGTTTAGACTTCATGCATGAACTTGGTACAATATTAAAAATTCGCTACTCGCACTCTATCGGAAAGCTATTCCCACACCTCCAAGCTTGTCCCATAAATTAGTATGCTGTTATTGCGTAAGGCGATAACAGCTTTTGCTTTATATGCCTGAACACTCACAAATCAGTCGAGGGGAGGGAAGTATTTCTATGACCGAAGTAAGAAACCTGAATAAAAAACGCATCGGCGATATGAGCAGCGATCAACGTCTGTTTGAAATTCAGATAAAAGATTGCGTTACTCGCATCACCGTAAATACCGATGGCACGTTGAACATAACGCATGATCGTGTAAAACCTGTAGCATAACCGTACCTCAGTAATAAAAATGAAATCCGCCAGAACGCAAGACGGCAGTGCGGAACTTCCTGCAAAGGAGGTTCTCCTGCCGTCTTGTTTCGTTTATGCGGATTCGATGGCTCCGGCGGATTTCAAAAATTTGAAATTCAAAGGAGCAGATTTTATGAAAAGCATCAAAAGAGACACTCAGCATCAGAGGGAGATCAAGAAAAAATACCAAATCAAGGTGCAGGGTCAGCTTGTGCCGGTCAGCGAAGAAGTCTATGTTACCTATCACCGCATGAAGCGCCGTGAAACCTATCTGGAGGAAAGGGATATGGCACACGGCGTCTTTTATTACAGTGCCATGGATACGGTGGAAACAACAGGTGAGGATGGGATTCCAGACCTTGCTTCTCCCCGTGTGGAGGATGTGGTCGTGGACAAGCTCATAGCGGAAAAGCTCCACCGATGCCTCGCACAGCTTTCTAAGGAGGAACAGGCTTTAATCTTTGCCCTGTACTTTCAAGGAAAATCTCAGTCGGAATTGGAGCGGGAAACCGGTATCAAGCAACAAACTATCAGCTACCGTGAACGACAGATTCGGCTGAAGCTCAAAAAAATGATAGAAAAGTAAAAATATTTTTTGTAGACCCCCTCACGAAATCGGCTTAGTAGTGAGGGGGTTTTTCTATTCACCCTCATTGCTCTTTGAAAATTTCATATCCGACGACCTGAATACGTTAGCTGACGGACCCCAAAAGGGAAAGCGACCCCGGAGGATGCGCCAAGACCACCTGTAGGACGGCGATGAGAACATGAAAGCAACCATATT
>CALLQM010000162.1 GCA_938014855.1 uncultured Clostridia bacterium
GAACCGGAAGATGTACAGCCTGTACCTCCACAGACCAGCACATGGGAACGATACATGATGTTGCTCCTCCTTCTATTTATTTCGCGGCAGCGCCGATGGTGTATTCTTGCATGACATTGCCGTTGACCAGATGGTTTGCAACCACCTGAGCCGCCTTTTCAGGGGTCATTTTTACATAGGTTACCTTTTCTTTGCCGGGCTCGGTGATCTCGACCACCGGCTCGTACTGGCAAATGCCAATGCATCCGGTTTGTGCGATTGTCACATTTTGAAGTCCGCGTTTTGCGACTTCATCCGTAAATGCCTGCAGTACAGGGCGTGCGCCTGCTGCAATGCCGCATGTAGCCATTCCGACTACAACACGAATGTTGCCGGTATCGTCGGCACGGATGCCCATACTATTTTTCATCTTGTCTCTAAGAGCTTGCAGCTCTGCTAAACTTTTCATATCGATAATCCTCCATCCAGCTGCGGGTACAGGGCGGCGCCCAGCCCCGGGTTATTTGTCACACTGTGATTGGATCTCTGCCGAATTTTCCCGAATAAATTCCCCGATAAACCGGAGCACTTCGGGAGTTTGCAGTGGGATATCTCCGAGCGTTTTGCGAAATTCACGCGTATCGGCAGAAAAAGAGCGTTCGCCATAGCGCCGTGTATAAACAAAATCGACATCGGGATTACACTGAATAAGTGTACAGACCGTACCTGCTATATCTCCAAGAGGCATACGGTCAATGTGTGAAAGGCCGAACGAAGCCGTTACCGTTGTGCCGTTCCCGAGCTGTGAATCGATGTTTAGGGCGCCCCCGGTCAGTTCGGCGGCCATTTTAAAAAACGGAACGCCAAGCCCGACTTTGCGGGTGGTGCGCGTGGTGAAAAACGGGTCGGTCACTTGGGAAATTTGTTTAGCAGACATTCCGCAGCCGTTGTCCGAAATGGTGATGGTCAGCCAATCGTTCTTCGGCTGTTCATCCACCTCGATGCAGATGAGAGAAGCATCTGCGCGCACGGAATTCTGCGCTACATCCAGCACGTTCAGCGACAGCTCCTGCATCATGGCTTAGTCGTCTTCGTATTTTGCCAGGATGTCATCGATCTCGTCCACGGTTAGTCTTCCGTAGACATCGTCGTTGATCGTCATGACCGGAGCAAGTCCGCATGCACCGATGCAGCGGCAGGCGTCGAGGCTGAATTTGCCGTCCGGCGTGCACATGCCGCTTTTAATGCCCAGCTTTTCAGAAATTTTGTTAAATACGTCGCCCGAGCCTTTGACATAGCAGGCTGTGCCCAGACAGACAGAAATCTTGTATTTCCCCTTCGGGTTCAGGGTAAACTGGGAGTAGAACGTTGCAACGCCGTAAATCTCCTCCAACGGAATGTGTAAGCCTTCGGATATAATTTTCTGCACTTCAACCGGCAGGTAGCCGTAAATTTCCTGCGCTGCCTGCAGAACCGGCATCAAAGCGCCTTTTTGATCCTTATGTTTCTCGATCACTTCCAGGAGCTGCTTCTCCTGTTCCTGAGTGCCGGAGAAAGGAACCACTGTTTTGGTGTTCGCCATTCGCTTTAACCTCCTCGGATATGTTGGGTGCGTCAACGTACAGCTGTTCGTTTGCGCATCAATCCAGTTTAATTGTTATAATTATATCAGAATTTTTCACAAGAGTCCATATCAAATACGTCAAAAAGTCTAAAAATTTGCAGGATAATTTTAGTTTTTAAGTAAAGTAAACAAAAATCGTATACTTCTATTCCTTTTCTATATATAACCTATATACTTTTACATATTACACATGTTTTTGCAAGTTAATTGTGTTGTTTATCCATTGCGCAGCTTTTTGTGCAAATGGTATAATAAAATTTACAGACGCTGGAAACGCAAACTTAGTCCGAATGCAAAGGGGTAATCGGTATGCTGGTAAAAGATATTGGAACCATTTTAAAAGCAAATGTAATCTTAGAGGGAGACTGGTATGAAGGTGAAGTTCATACTGCCTGTGGAAGTGATATGATGAGCGATGTGCTGGCGTTCGTAAAAGACCAGTCGGTGCTGCTCACGGGGCTGGTGAATTCGCAGGTTGTGCGCACCGCCGACATGATGGATATGCGGTGTGTGGTATTTGTTCGGGGAAAACAACCCGATCAAAGCATCATCGACCTTGCAAAAGAGCGCGGGATTGCGCTGATGACCACCCCTTTCCGAATGTTTACTGCATGCGGGCTGTTGTATGAAAATGGACTGAAGGGTGGATGTAAAACCGATGCCTGAACCGATCAAAATGGAATATGAAGTTCCGGGTGATGATTTTACGCGCGCAGGGGCGGCATCGGGTGATGTGAAAAGCGTGCTGAAAAAACTCGGATTATCGTCCCAAGTGGTGAGAAAAGTCGCAATTTCGATGTATGAGGGCGAAATTAATATGGTAATCCATGGCGGCGGCGGAAAAATTTTAGTGGAGATCACGCCCGAGGCGGTGTACATGTCGCTGATCGATCATGGACCTGGGATTGAAGATATTTCCCTGGCAATGAAAGAGGGCTGGTCGACTGCTCCGGAATCGGTGCGCAATCTTGGATTTGGCGCCGGTATGGGGATGCCCAATATGAAAAAATACAGTGACAAAATGGATGTACATAGCGTGGTCGGGGAAGGAACAACGGTGAATATGACCGTTTATATTTCATAGCGGAGTCCCTGATGAGCAATAGGAATGGCAAAGGGAGAACATTATGGATACGAAAAATTTCTTTCATTCTGTAACACTCGACCGCGACAAATGCCACGGGTGCATTAACTGTGTCAAGCGCTGCCCGACAGAGGCCATCCGAGTGCGAAACGGAAAAGCAATCATTATTAAAGAGCGCTGTATCGACTGCGGCGAATGTATCCGCATTTGCCCGCACCACGCCAAACAGGCGCTGTTTGACCCGCTCCCCATAATGGACAACTATACTTATACAATCGCGCTGCCCCCGCCGTCCCTTTATGGGCAGTTCAACAATCTCGATGAAATTGACCGGGTGCTGGGTGCGCTCCTGCTTATGGGGTTTGATGAGGTGTACGAGGTAGCGAGAGCGGCGGAACTGGTTTCCGATGCAACTCGAAAATATATGCAGCGTAAGGATGTCCCGCATCCGGTAATGAGTTCGGCATGTCCCGCGGTACTGCGGCTCATCCGCGTACGGTTTCCTCAGCTGCTTTCGAATGTGCTCCCGATTCATGCCCCGATTGAGGTTGCGGCGCGCTTAGCCAAAAAACAAGCCGCGAAAAAAACGGGTCTGCCGATGGATCAAATCGGCGCAATCTTTATCAGCCCCTGCCCTGCGAAAGTGACGGCGGTAAAAATGCCGCTCGGAACGAAAAAAAGCTGGGTGGATGGGGTGCTTGCGGTGCGGGATGTGTACCCGAGACTAATTTCGCTGATGAAAGAAGTGTCGATGTCGGAGGAACTGGTTCATGCCGGACGAATGGGCGTGGGCTGGGGAAGCAGCGGCGGAGAAGCCGCCGCTGCGCTCAAAGAGCGCTATCTTGCGGCGGACGGAATTGAAAACGTGATTCGCGTACTGGAAGATTTGGAGGACGAGAAATTCCACGACCTCGACTTTGTGGAGCTCAATGCCTGCTCGGGCGGCTGTGTAGGCGGGGTTTTAAATGTGGAAAACCCTTATGTGGCAAAAGCAAGACTCAAGCGTGTGCGGAAATACCGTCCGGTTTCCTGCAACCATCTGCCGAACGAGGACATTACACCGCTGATGTGGGATGAACCGGTTGAATATGAACCGGTGATGGAGCTGGATGAAGACATTACGGTTGCAATGGAAAAAATGAACCGAATGAAAGAGATTGAACGACGGCTTTACGGAATCGACTGCGGGTCGTGCGGTGCGCCGTCCTGCAAAGCAATGGCGGAGGATATTGTGCGCGGCTTTTCTTCGGAGGAGGCCTGTATTTTTAATCTGCGTGAAGAAATGCAGACGCTTGCCGATGGGCTGACTCATTTGTCCCAGTTGATGCCGGGGCCAAATAAAAAGCGTGAACAAGAGAAAAACGACCGCTGAGACTTTCATGAAATCAGGTGAATCCAATGACAGTGGAACAAATGGCAAATGCTCTGAATTATGAAATCATTGTCGGAGCAGAGGTTTCCCGGGAAATGAAAAGTGTTTATTGCTGTGACCTGCTGAGTTTTGTCATGGGCAGTGCTCCGGCGGACAGCGCATGGGTCACGGTGATGGGAAATGTGAACGCAGTTGCGGTCGCATTGCTGGCGGATGTCGCCTGCATCGTATTTGCGCAGGGGGTGAACCCCGACCAAGACGCAATTAAAAAAGCACAGGAAAACGGTGTGATTCTGCTTCGCTCCCCTGCGCCAATTTTCGACACTGCACGCGCAATCGCAAAGGCGGCAGGGCTGTGATACCGGTTTTCTATGACCTGCATATCCATTCCTGCCTGTCCCCCTGCGGTGACAACGATATGACGGTCAACAATCTGCTTAATATGTCCCTGCTCAAAGAGCTGGATCTGATTGCGTTGACCGATCACAATACCTGCAAAAACGTTCCGGCTCTGCTTAAGGCCGCGCAGGATGCCCCAATTACCGTACTGCCCGGAATGGAACTGACCACATCCGAGGAAATCCATGTGGTTTGTCTGTTTTCGTCGCTTGACGGCGCCATGGGGTTTGATCGGTATATTTGGGAGCGTCTGCCCAATCTGAAAAACAGGGTGCAGATTTTTGGCGAGCAGCT
>CALLQM010000163.1 GCA_938014855.1 uncultured Clostridia bacterium
GCTCTCCCGGTATATCCGCATGGATGCGTACAAGAGAAGCTGGATGACAAATGTGCTGTCGGCGGCGGGGCTTTCCGACTCACCGGAGCTGTTCACCGCAACGGCTATTGTGAAGGCGGCGGCTATCGGGCTGTGTATCATTCCCTGCCTGATGGTTCTGCCATTGCTGGCGCCCATTGTACTGTTTACCGCCGTGCTGGTCTATTTCAAGGAAATCCGCAAGGCGGACGAGGCGCTGGTAGCCAAGCGCGGAAAAATCGAACAGGAGCTGCCCCGTTTCGTTGAGACCGTCACTCAGGAGTTGAAAGCCAGCCGGGATGTGCTGTCCATGCTGGAGAATTTCAAGAAAAACGCAGGCGAGGACTTTGCGGCGGAGCTGGACATCCTCACGGCGGATATGCGTTCCTCCAGCTATGAGGCGGCGTTAACCCGCTTTGAGGCAAGGTTCAATTCGCCCATGCTCTCGGATATTACCAGAGGGCTGATCGGCGTACTGCGCGGGGACGACGGCGGGATGTATTTTCAGATGCTGGCCCACGATATGAAACAGCTGGAGCTTCAGCGGCTGAAAGCGCAGGCCATGAAGATCCCGCCGAAAATCCGGGTGTTCTCCTTTGCCATGCTCATGTGCTTTCTCATGACCTACATGGCGATTATTGTCTATGAAATCATCACATCCCTTTCCGGGATGTTCTAACAGGGAGGTGTAAACCAGATGACAGAACAGGAAATGATGACGCTTCTGCGGAAAAAGCTGGACAGAGGCATGGCGCAGTATCGAAAGGAATGGCAGCAGAAACCGGCCTCTGAGCTGGTAGAGTTGGCGAGTGAAATTGCCGCTGTGAAGTTTGTGTACGGAGAATTATCCGGCAGCAGCTATTCGGCTGACTATATGGAATACCTCCTGCGCTTCGAAAACCCGCTGGAGGTGGTAAAGGATCAGTGGATATCCGAGCAGACCGTGGATTTCAGCGAGGAACTCACCCATGCCCTTTGGACGCTGTGGGACAAGGGCGAATCGGAAGCAGAGTATACCCTCGACCCGGAATATGCGCCTGTTTCTGCGGAGGAAGTGAGAATCACGGTGCGGGAATTTATTGAAGCGCACCCGAACGCAGCGTTTGACATGATGACGCCCGGCGGTTATGTGTACCTGACGCCGGAAACTGCACAGCTTCTGCTCTCCGGCCAGAGTGTGAAAGGAAACCCCGGCAGCGCTGAATTTGCCAGAGATGTCCCCGCGGATGAACTGCTGGAGCAGGAGATTTGCACTGCTGATTTCAGCAAGGGCGCATGGCGTATCTTAAGTGACCACAACCCGGAACCGAGGGTGGAGCGGGGACCCTTTGAGCAGGGGGTGACCAGGTGCTGAGAAAAATCCTGAAAAACAAGCGCGGCGAGGGCTATATCGACGTGGCCGTGCTGGTGCTGTGCGCCATGCTGGTTATTGCCCTTGCCGTGAAGGTGTTCCCCGTCTACATCCAAAAGCAGCAGCTGGACACCTTCGCCACGGAGCTCATCCGGGAGGCCGAAATTGCCGGACAGGTGGGCAGCGAAACCAGCCGCCGTGAGCAGCTTCTGCGGGAAAAGACAGGGCTTTCTCCCAGCGTGGAATGGTCTGAAACCGGCAGAATCCAGCTCAATGAGGAAGTCACGGTAACGGTCACCTACCAAACCAACATCGGGCTGTTTGGCGGCTTCGGCTCGTTCCCGATTACGCTGAGAGCAGATGCGGCGGGAAAGAGCGAGGTTTACTGGAAATGACGGATAAAATCAAGCAAATTTTACGGAGAAAAGACGGTGCGGGCTTTCCTCTCATTATCGCAATTACCCTGTCGCTGGTCATGATCTTCACGGGCATTTCAGAATACTTCCGTCTGATGATTGTGGCGCAGGGTGTGCGGGATGCAGTGCAGGCCGCCGTCATCTCCACCGTGGTGGAGAATTACGATGATGTGTACCACGGTGTGCGGGAGGGCTATTCGGGCGCTTACCAGCCCTATGCCGGAGATTTCGAGGAAAGTCTCGATTACGGCGATATTTATGACCGGCTGGACAACATCCTTGGACTCTCTTATAGCAGCGGATACCATGAAAAGCGCACGCCGGACGGCAAGCTGGAGTTTAAGGTCTGGAATCTGGAGGTGGACATCCGAAACGCGCCTCTTGCATCGGGTGACCAAGCTTCCGCCCGTTTTGAAGCGGACAGCACCATTCTGCTGGAGGTTCCCGTATCCTTTGGCGGGAAGCTGCTGCCGCCCATGACCATCAAGGTCAAGACCAGCGCCGGATACACGCCTAAATTTTGACTGTTATCAAAAAGTTTTCTATAATAACAGTAGACTTCCGGAAACGTTCATGGTAGGGTGTGAAATAACAAGAGGCTTATCAAAATATGGTAAATAGGAGGATGCTCTTATGAAAAATATGAATCCCAAAATGAAGAAGTGGCTGGCTGTCGCCGGGGGACTTGCCCTCTGCGTGATACTGGTGGTGCTGATCGGGCAGCGGTTCCAGACACCCAATCCGGTGGATGCGCCCCTCCCGTCCCAAAGCTCCGAGGTGAGCGATGTGACGGTAGACCCGTCCGGGCCGGACAGCACAGTGAGAGAAAAAGAGGTCACCGTACTTCCGCCCGATACCACCCAGCCGGTGAGCACCGACAACGGCGCGGTTTCCAGCGG
>CALLQM010000164.1 GCA_938014855.1 uncultured Clostridia bacterium
TCGGCAGGCAAACTCTTCGCCCAGCGTTCCGCGCCTGCGCATATCTGCCATTCCCGCTCACTTCCTCTTCCATTTCTTAAGAAAAGTCTGTCTATGTACCGGTGAAGCACCGTATTGATCCAACATTTCATAATGCAGTTTCGTTCCATATCCCTTATGGCGTCCAAATTGATACTCCGGATACTGTAAATCCAATTGTTTCATATAACGGTCACGCGCCACTTTAGCTAAAATCGAGGCCGCGGCGATCGATGCACTTTTTGCATCGCCGCCGACAATCGGAGTTGCGGCAATGGAAAGATGAGGGTCACGATTTCCATCGACCAACGCCAAATCCGCATGCACATTCAATCCGTCAACAGCTCGCCGCATTGCAAGCATAGTAGCCTGTAAAATGTTGAGCGAATCAATTTCTTCTACAGATGCCGTTGCTATATAATACGAAACCGCCGTTTTCTCAATGATATCAAACAGCTTTTCGCGTTTTTTCTCGGACAGCTTTTTAGAATCGTTAATTCCCTCAATTTCCACTCCACGCGGCAAAATAACAGCCGCGGCATATACATCCCCTGCGAGCGGGCCTCTTCCTGCCTCATCAATACCACAGACAGTTGAAAATCCGTTGTCGTAAGCGATCAATTCATAATCGTATAATCCCATTATTCGTCTTTGGGTGGCTGTTCAAGCGTGATTTTACCCAGCTTTCCACTGCGGAATTCATCCAGCACGGTAATCGCCGCCCGTTCGGTGTTCACCTCTCCGCCTGATATCAGCATCCCACGTTTTCTGCCTACAAGCTCTAAAAGGTGGTATGCGTCCAGCCCATCCGTTTCTCCTTCTTTTATTCGGTAGCGCTCGGCCAAGCATTGCGGATACTCTTGGTTTAAAAGCCAAAGCAAACGCATCGCAAGCAATTCAATATCCAAAATATCATCCTTGACTGCGCCTACAAAGGCAAGATGTTCTCCAACCAAAGGATCCTCAAATTTCGGCCATAAAACGCCCGGCATGTCCAAAAGTTCGACGCCGCCTTTCAGAGTCACCCATTGACGGCCGCGTGTTACGCCGGGACGGTCTTCTACCTTTGCGCGTCTGGAGCCCGCCATACGGTTGATAAAAGAAGATTTCCCCACATTTGGAATCCCTACAATCATCATTCGAATCGGCTGACCAGCCATTCCTTTTGCCGATCTACGCTGTAATAAATCCGCTAGAACTTTGCGGACCAAGGGCCAAAATGCCTTGAGGCCGCGCCCACTGCGGCAATCTGTTGGAATCGCCGCAACACCTTTCGCAGAATAATACTCAACCCAAGCTTTTGTTGTATCGTCATCCGCCGCATCGCATTTGTTTAACAGCACTATGCGTGGCTTTGCACCAACCAAGCGATCAATTTCCGGATTCCTACTGGCCGCAGGAATCCTTGCATCAATTAATTCAACCACAATATCCACCAGTTTCATGCTGTCCGCCATTAATCGGCGTGTCTTTGCCATATGACCGGGGAACCATTGAATGGATGGGACAGGCGCCATGGGCATTGTATTCTGATTGTCCTGCATGCTCATGAAATACCTCCTATCTTACTAAGCGGAAAGAACCGAAAAATCGCTTTTCCCATAACACAGCGCAAATCAACCATACCGATATCCGATGAGCGGCTGTCTAGGGAATGGTTTCGATTGTCTCCCATGACAAAAACGCAGCCTTGCGGCACTTCCACAGGGAACTCGATATCAAATTGGTTTGCGGTTGGTTCATTGATGTAAGGTTCGTCCAACAATTCATCATTTCGCCAAACATCATGGGTTTCAAAGTCAATATAAATGGTGTCTCCACCTTTTCCTATTACACGTTTTACAATTGGCGGTTCGCCATCCTTTGTGCGATCTACCACCACAATATCTCCATACTCAAGGTCAGAATAGCCAAACTGTTGTAAAACAAGACGTTCGGCATTATGCAGAGTTGGAACCATTGAAGAACCGTCTACCGTTGCAGGACGTACAAAAAAAGTAAAAATAGTCAGCATAACAATAACCGCAAAAAGGGCAGACTCTACCCATTCGTAAAGTTCACCCATTCGGTTTATTTTAGGCTCTTGTGGCTGCAGCGGCTCCTGCATATTTATTTCGTCCATTCCATCACCTGGTTTCTTACATTTCCACTTTTTGGCCATACTACATGAAAAAAATCCCACACTGTTTCAGACGTTGATTCATCGTGTTCACGGTCAAAAAATCGAATTATAGTATAGCACAGATTGTTTTTTCATTCAACCAAAAGCTGAAAATAACAAAAAAGGGACGTTTAAACGTCCCTTTCGAGTGCTATAATTAGCGAATAACATCTCTAACCTTTGCAGCCTTACCAACGCGGTCACGCAGATAATAGAGCTTGCTGCGGCGGATACGGCCTTTACGAACCAACTCAACGCGGTCGATATTTGGGGAATGAATCGGGAATACCCTTTCAACTCCACAGCCATGAGCAACACGGCGAACCGTAAATGTTTCAGAAATACCGCCATGTTTTTTCGCAATAACGGTTCCCTCAAACATCTGAACTCTTTTCTTCTCGCCCTCTTTGATCCAAACGTATACATTTACAGTATCGCCGATATCAACTTTGGGCATTTCAGTCTTAATGCAATCGCTTGCAATGTGCTTTAAAGCATCCATCTTATAGCTTCCTCCTTATTGATTCAGACATTCATACCCATATAATATGGCAGAGGATTGTCCGCTTTAATGTCGATCCACTGACTGCGGACCGGGCACAAAGTCCCGTTGTAGGAAACAACGTTCATTACATGCTTGATTATTATATCATAACATATTTCGAAAGGCAAGGGAATTTTTACAATCCGTCAGGAAAAATCCTCAAACTGTTTATCAAGGATTGCCGTGCGCAAAACGCGGAGCCAATCCCACATGACGCCGCTTTCTTTCGCAAAAGCATCCAATAGAAGCATCGGATTGATATTAAGCGTACTGCCTGCCGCTGATCGCAAAGTAAACTTGAGCGTGTTTGCATCTGCTTGGACATCCCGCACGGAAAAATGCGGCTTAATATCCATTATGCGATCTCCTTTTTTGCCTCTCTTTGTAATTTCTATTGTATCTTTGGCGCAGAATTTCAAAAACTGTTCTGCTACATAATCTGGATCTTGATGGTCAAATTCCATTGTAATATCATAGTCTGCCCAACAAATCGCATTTGGTTTCGCACCAACCGGCGCAGCTCGATAGATCGTAAGGC
>CALLQM010000165.1 GCA_938014855.1 uncultured Clostridia bacterium
GACCTAAGGCTTAGCCTGTTGATTTATGTTTAATACATTATATTATTATTTAATTAAATTTTCTAATATGCTAGCATATACATTTACATCGGGGGCTTCATCCAGAATTTTTAATTTTTTATTATTTGGTATATCCAATTTTGCTACCGAATTTACTGGTATCCCTTTAAGAGCTTCCATCTCATTTAAAGTTAATGTTTTTATATCTAGCTTTAAAGTAAGTAATTGTTTCGATAAATCAATATTGATGTTATTTTTCACTTCATCTATAAACTCTCTACTTATTATTTTAAAAATCAAGTTAAAAATGATACCCGACAGTTTATTATAAAGCAACAGACAACTATCTTCTTCTGTCAACGGATACAAAATTTCTTCGTTATTTTCAATATTTACAATATTAACAGCAAAGAAATTAGCATGTGCAAACAAATTTCTTATTTTTCTTACACGATGCTTGTTTGTACTAACAAATTTATATTCTTCATCGGTAATAATCGATTGTTCGTTCAATTTTTTAGCAACGTCATATAACGAAGAATCATAATCATCAGTTGATAGTTTCATTATGTTTTCTAAAACCGAAAAAAGCATTGTTATAGAAGCATAGTCCTTTTCTTCTTGAAAAAGTTCTTCACACTCAAATAGACGTTGTGAATAATATCTTGAATACAACCATAAATATTCTATTACTTCTTGCTTACTATAAAATAATTTATCCATGAAACTACTCCTCAACAAAAGAAAATCATTATCATTGCCTATGTCATCTATATTTTCACCATTTTTTAAGGCTCAAAAACGGCACTTTTTTGTCCATTTTCAAGCCTCAAGATCGCTCCAAAACCACAACATGTTGTGGTCAAAGTCTACTTTTTGCCCTCTGAACCACATTTCGTCATCATTATTATCGTTTCAACGTGCGCAGTACGCGGGAACATATCGACAGGTCTGCATTTTTGCATCATATATCCAAGCTCACGCAATATTGCGCAATCGCGCGCCATAGTTGCACTATTACAAGAAACCATAACGATACGTTCCGGGTTCATTTTAGCGATTGAATGTAATACGGAAAGTTCACAGCCTTTCCGTGGTGGATCCACAATCACCACATTCGGATGTACGCCTTCACGGGCAAAACGCTCCGCCGCTTTTGCAGCATCTGCGCAGAAAAACTGCGCATTTTTTATGTGGTTTTTTTCAGCATTGGAAATCGCATTTTCTATTGCCTGAGGTATAATTTCTACCCCGATCACCTTTTTGCATTGATGCGCCATCGATAGTCCAATCGTTCCAGCACCGCAATACAAATCCAACAAAGTATCTTTCTCTGTAAGCCCTGCATATTCGGCAGCGATTTGATAAAGCTGCTGTGCTCCATCATGATTGACTTGATAAAATGCTAATGGCGAAATATCATAATATACACCACACAGCGTATCGCTAATATGCGGTTTCCCGTATAAAAGCTTATTTGTCTTTCCTAATATCACGTTCGATTTTTGTGTATTTCTATTTAATAATATTGAAACGATCTGTGAATTACAAGCTAAAAGCGCTTGAATCAATTCCGTTGAATTCGGAATTTCATTTCCATTTATGACAAGACAAACCATAATTTCGCCAGACTCCTGCCCATATCTTAAATAAAGATGACGCAAAAGTCCCATTCCTTTTTGTTCGTCATAAATGGAAATCTTATATTCTTTTATAAAGGAAAGCACCGTTTCTAAAATAGATTGAAACGGCTTGGGCTGCAGCTTACAGTCATGGCAGTCGATGACTTCATGTGTCCTTGGAGCAAAAAATCCTGCACAAAGTTTATTTTTTTGCATTCGAATTGGATATTGCGCTTTGTTGCGGTATCCTTCCTGCAATGGAGAAGGGGCAATTGGTTCGACTTCCAAATCAAATCCACCGATTCTTTTCAGATTGCTTTGGACGAATTCCTGTTTATAGCGAAGTTCCGCTTGATAGCTTACATGACGAAACACACAGCCTCCACAGCGGCGGCTAACCGCACAATCCGGCTTAATACGATCGGGTGACGGCGTTATAACTTGCTCAATTTTTCCAAAACAATGGGTTCGATTAACTTTTAAAATTTTTACAGAGAGCACATCGCCCACAGCAGATTTTGGCACAAATACCGCAATTCCATCAAAATGTCCAACGCCACTGCCCTCATGTGTCATATCTGTAATTTTAATTGTTATCAATTGATTTTTTTGCAGCATTTTTGTATCTCCTGAATTTTTATGTTATTTTTTCTGTATAAATTTCTTTTATTTTCCTAAATTTATGCTATACTATGTGTATTATATAGTTAAGTACAGTATTGCATACTCAATTTTATTATTGTATCATACCAACTAATTCATTACAATCAATTAAAAACCATATCCTGCTATTTCTATATTACATTATTTGCAGTAAATTCTTATCAAATACACACGTAATGTATGGCAATGGATTGGAGGCGCATAATTTGGAAAAAAGCCAACCCAAAAAAGTAATCCGCGTAAAAGATCTGCGTAAAATTTATAGAATTGGTGATGAGCGAGTAGTTGCGCTCGCAAAAATAAATTTGGAAATTTTACAGGGACAGATTTGCTGCATTGTCGGCACATCCGGATCCGGAAAATCGACCCTTCTAAATCAGCTCGCCGGCTTGGAAAAACCTACAAAAGGATCTGTTTTTATTGGGAGAACCAAAATTTCTTCCTTATCTGAAAACAGGCTTGCCGAATTTCGCCAGCGTCATCTTGGTTTTATTTTTCAGTCGTATAATCTAATGCCCACTATGACCGCACTGGAAAATGTTTCGCTGCCACTAATTTTTAAAGGTGCATCTCGAAGCCGGCGAAAAAAAGCAGCTTTATCAATGCTTTCTGCGGTTGGGCTGAAAAAGAGAGCGTTTCACAAACCCACTCAGATGTCGGGTGGTCAACAACAACGTGTTGGTATCGCGCGCGCATTTGTGACGCGTCCAAAAGTCATCTTTGCAGATGAACCAACCGGAAATTTGGACACAAAGACAACGAGTGAAGTAATGAAAATGATGGTTCGATTCGCAAGAAAACACCGTCAAACGCTGATTATTGTAACCCATGATCCAGAGCTTGCCGACTACGCTGACCGCGTTATTACACTAATTGACGGAAACATCACAAGCGATGTTTCGCATACCACTATTTATGATGGGACAGAAAATTGTGATAAGTCTTCTACTGATGACAAAAAAGATGCAGTGGAAAGTGAAGATCTGATTGAAATACCTGATTCCGATTCAGACATTGTTTTGCCAAAACTGATGGAAGATCCACCCGCTCTTCCCAGTGATATTGATTTGCCAGAAGAAACAGAAATTAAAGGAGATTCTAGTCTATGAGCCGTTTTTTCAACCGGGTTCTTCCGCTTTTTCTTGCCGTAATATTTCTATTAGCTGCCGCAGGAACATCGTTTTTTGTTGTGCTGGGCGGATCGCATGTGGCTGCCGAAGATCCCGGATCCACCAGTGTTGAACCATCCTCAGATACCACTAACCCATCAAATACTTCCATTACACAGGAGAATACCTCCATTACAGGTGTGACGGCAATCATTGGCACAGAATCACACGATCTTTTGAAAGAAGCATTGCCAATCGGTCAAAAAATTAATACTTTAAAAATCACCATTCTTCATGACAATATTTCAGCTGAGGATTTTATAAATACATATGGTACGCAAATAAAAGAATTAATATTTAACACAACGATATTTGGCTCG
>CALLQM010000166.1 GCA_938014855.1 uncultured Clostridia bacterium
AGACTGCGGTCATGCTGACATGCAATGAGGGCATCGCACCACTCGGCATATACAGTGTTGTCAATCCGGCTTTTCAGATCATGGAGAGCCGCCGTTATATCCGGGTCTATTAACTTAATACGGGATACAAATTCCTTGAATACGGACAGCACAGGCGGGTTCAGGTATGGGAGATTTTCCTCCACCGCCGTCAGAATATCCTAGTTTCTAAGGTAGGCCGTGGTGATGATACTGAGCGCCGTTTCCAGCTCCGCCGCAATGTCCTTTTTGAAGTGGCTGGCCGTGAGCTTCACCCACCAGAACGGCAGGAGCATACAGCCCGCCGCCATGACAGGAACCAGAAAAAAGTTCGAGAGCATCACGGCCACGGACGCGCCCACGGCAAAGAACAGCAGGGACAAGGCACAGAGCATGGGAAAGCGTGCCGATCTGCCGGTGACCTTGAGGATAGACTGCACCTCGGCAAGCTCCCGGCGCAGATAGGATTTCTTTTTCCTGCGGATGGTTTCATTGACCTCATCCCGGAGGGCTTTGGGCTGATCAGTCAGCCTGCCGAAGATGGCGGTTGTAAACGCCATGGGTGTCAGCCCAAGCAAAATAAAAGAGCCTGCAATCATTCCAATGCAGGCGATTAACAGTACCGTCATCATGCGATTTGTGCCTCCTTTCTCCTCAGGCTCTCAATGACCGCCTGCGGCATACCGTTTTCCAGAAGCCGCTTGGCAAGGCTGTCCGAGATGGTATTGACTTGCTCGTGGTGCCCCTCAATGATGAATTTGCCGTCCTCCATGCGGTTTTCGGTGATGACATACTGGAACAGCGGGCGGAAACGCCTTGTGCCGTCGGGCAGGATTTCGCATTCCTGAATCTCCATCATGCGGCGCTGCTTGTTTTCCAGCTGCTTGCAGAACACCACAATGGGATAGGCTTCGGTGACATAGTCCATGAGGGTCGCATCGGACATATCCACGGCGCGCTTGCACAGGGACACCATGCGGCGATAGGTGGCTTCGCAGGAATTGGAGTGGATGGTGGTCAGCACCGCCACGCCGGTTCGGGCGGCCTCCTGCGCCGCGTTTGCCTCCGCGCCGCGCATCTCGCCCACCACGATGATGTCCGGGTTGAAACGGAGGGCATAGTCTAAAAGGTTGGTCTGGTCGATGCGCTGGCGGTCATTGTCGCTGTCACGAGTCAGGGTGTGGATGACCGAATTGACCACCTTTCCGTCCTTTTCTCTGACGAGAGCCAGCTCACGGGAGCCGTTTTCAATGGTATAGGTTCTCTTGTTGTCCGGTACGGTGGTCAGCACCCAGCCTGCCACGGTGGTTTTACCGGAGCTGGTGGCGCCCGCCACGCAGACCGAGATGCCGTAACGGACACAAAGGGATAAAAAGTCCAGCATAGGGTCTGTCGCCGTGCCGCTTCGGACAAAGTCCTCTTTTTTCATGCTCTGCGGGTTTACGATACGGATGGAGGCCGCCACACCCACATCCTCGTCCACAATGGGGCTTTTCAAGACGGCAATACGGATATTTTTACTGAGATGCCCCAACACGATGGGGCTGGCGTTATCCAAAACCATGCCGCTGATGTGGAGCATCCTTCGAATCACATTGACAGCGTGCTGGGGGCTTTCAAAGCGTTCCTCCAGCTTGACGGTGCGGCCGTCGGAATACTGCACCTCAATGTCTTTCCACGAATTGATGTCAATTTCCTGAATGCCGCTGCCGGAGATGTATTTGGTCAGAAATCCAAACTCCGCCATTTCGGTGTAGAGGGCGTCCGCCAGCTTGCCGCCGCTCATGCCGTTTACCGAGACACGGCGGTCCTGGACGTACTTGGTGATGTAGCGTTTGAGCTGCGCCTTGGCATCCTCGCCGCCTGCGGTGATGAGGGTGCTGTAATGTTCGGAGATGTACTCCTGCACCTCGGCAAGCACCGAGGAGAAATCCTTTCCCTCCGTTTCCGGGGTAAAGAACAGACCATGCGCACGCAGCGTGCGGTTGTCACGCAACGGCGCGGCTTCCTGCTCATCCGGCGGATTCAAAACATCCACATCGGAACCGAACTGCAAGTTTGCAAACCTCTCAGCCGTGGGTTCGGAGGTATTTCCGACTTCGGTGATCAGCTCTGGTTCTGTGGATAACGGATGACTGCCGTTTTTTTCTGTGCGTGCCGCCTTATTCTGAAATGCCGGTGCGCTTCGTTTTTTGCCCAACTTCATATGCCGAACACCTCCTTTTGGCGCGCGCAGCTTTTGCGAAAGCTGCATGGTTCGCTTTGCTCACAGTGCGCCTCACGGGTGGGAACCAGTTCCCCCCGTGTGCCCCCCATGCTCTCCGAGGGGGATTTGGAACGATAGCTTTTCATATACCAAATACCTCCCTTGTAATTTTTTCTATTTCCTTGCGGAATTGGCGGCTGTCCTTTAAGGACAAATCTGCCAGCAGATTCCCGGCAAGGTACTGTTCCTCCAGCTCCGGCGAGTGGGTCAGGGTAAAGGCCACGGAGCCCAGCGCCTGCCCGATCTGCTCCCCGGCCTGCCAAATATCGATAAAAAATGGGTTCTTCCGTCAGGCACAGTGCCCCGAAAACAGAAAAACCCATTATTTCGT
>CALLQM010000167.1 GCA_938014855.1 uncultured Clostridia bacterium
ATATAATCCTTTGGAAGCAACATATGTCTGCACTTTTTATAGAGCTCTGGTTCATGCTTGCGTACCCACAAGATTTTTCCGGCAGTGAAACCGGGCAGAGCAGGATTCGCAGTGATTTCGATCAGCCGCTGTGCTCCAACTTTTTCGGTGATCTCTTTGCATTCCTCACCTGTCCGCCCATCACACCAAATGATGGAGCGGCGCAGAACGGCGCCCTTTTCATCAAGCATTACCAAACCGTGCATTTGGCCGGACAGTCCTATGCCTTTGATCTGTTTGGGATCCACTCCGCTTGTGCTGATTACCGAACGGATTGTCTGAGCAGATGCATTCCACCAATCCAGCGGGTCTTGTTCAGCCCAGCCGTTTTGCGGCTGATAAAGCGGATATTCTATGGTTTTTGAGGCAACCGGTTCGCCATTTTCCCGAAATAGGACCGTTTTTGTGCCCGATGTGCCAATGTCTACGCCAATCAAATAGTTCATCGTCTAAGGTATCCTCTCTTTTTAAAATCTATTATGACGCTTTGCTTCTCTTTTTGGAAACAACGTCAAAAATGACTGCGACTAACAAAACCAAACCTTTGACAGCTTTTTGCCAGTTCGCATCAATTCCTAAAATCGACATGCCGTTATTCAGTACACCCATAAAGATTGCACCGATTACAGCACCGCTGACCGTACCGGTTCCGCCGTAAGCAGAAGCGCCGCCGATAAAGCATGCACCAATGGCATCGAGTTCATAGTTCGTGCCTGCTGTCGGAGCGGCAGAGTTAAAGCGGGCAATACAGGTAAGCGCCGCAATTGCGGATAAAAAAGCCATATTTGTATAAGCGAAGAACAGAACGCGGTTGGTATCAATACCGGAAAGTTTTGCCGCCTTTTCGTTTCCGCCCATTGCATAAAAGTAACGGCCTGGTACTGTTTTTGAGGTAAAGTAACCATATACCAGTACGATTACAGCCAGAAGAATCAAGACTACAGGAATTCCTTTATGCTGACCCAAAAGATAAGCACTTGCCATTACAATTGCACAAATCAAAATAAGTTTTCCAAAAAACATGCCGTTATGTTCAATTTCATACTGTTTGCGAATCTTTCTTCTGCGCTCAAAAATCTGCGTGATTACAAAAACCGCACAAACAATTGCCGCAACAATTAACGTGGTTGCCATTACGACACGATCACTATCTGTGTTCGGCAGAAAGCTTGTGAAATAAACAAGATAGCTTTCCGGAAACGGTGAAATCGTCAGGCCGTTTAAGATAATCAGAGCAAGACCGCGCCATAAAAGCATGCCTGCCAGTGTTACGATAAACGCCGGAATACGGACATACGCAATCCAAAAGCCCTGCCACATTCCGATTAAGGCTCCTGCGATTAAACAAATCAAAATGGAAAGATAAATATTAAGTTTCATATTGACAATGAGTGTGCCTGCAAGCGCACCGATCATTGCAACAATCGAACCGACGGACAGGTCGATATTACCGCCCGTCAAAATACAAAGCAGCATTCCTGTGGCCAATATAACCACATAGCTGTTTTGGTTAATTAAGTTGGAGATATTGGATGGTGCAAACAACGAACCTCTGCCCGCTATGCGGATCAGAACCTGAAACAGCACCATGACCACTGCCAACGCGATAAGCATGGTATTCTTCTTTACAGTCTCTTTCATTGTCGTCATATCAATTACGCTCCTTTACTGGACTGGAGTATGCAGGACATAATCGTTTCCTGACTTGCCTCTTCGCGGCTGAATTCTTTCAAGATCCTGCCCTCATTCATTACATAAATCCGGTCACACATACCCAATATTTCCGGCAGTTCGGATGAAATCATTACTACAGATTTACCTGCCGCT
>CALLQM010000168.1 GCA_938014855.1 uncultured Clostridia bacterium
CAACCAGTCCCTCGATTTCGGGGTCCTGTTCCACAGCTACCAGCTGCGGGATGACATGCTCATATTTAGTCGTTTTATTTTGTGCGGGCAGAATAAAATGCCCTTCGATCTGTCCGATAATCGTCAGACAGTGGATAACATGTTTGCCTTTGCGGGTCGTGACACCGCCGGTCTGCACAATTTGTTTGGTTTGTTCCTCGCTGTTGGTTTCCTGCTCTTGTTCTTGCTCTTGCTCTTGTTCCTGTTCGTCATCCTTTTTTTCAGGATGTTCTTCTTGCGGGGAATCGGCATTTTTTGATTTTTCTGCCTTCAGATCGCGTTTGTCAAATGCTTTCAAATCGAATACCTCCTTATAATAGGTAACGATTTTAGCTTTGACAAAACTTCATGAAAACATGCGGCAAAACATACAAGATAATTATAACATCCATGTATCAAATGTCAAACGAAACAACGCGAAAAAAGGGACGGGAAATCCCGCCCTTTGTATGCTTTTATAAAAACCGCTGGATGGGGAAAACTTAATAGTTGGACATCCCGATCAGCGACTCATCCTTTTCGATCCATTCATCCGCCACATGGAAGGTGCGGTAGTGGTCTCGATCGTCCCGCACAATGACGGTGGAAATGCCTGCATTGATGATCAGGCGGGTGCACATGGAGCATGGACAAGCATTTTTTACATACTCTCCGGTATCGAATTCTTTGCCGACGAGATAAAGCGTGGCGCCAAGCATATCCACGCGGGAAGCGTTGATGATTGCGTTCATTTCTGCGTGCACCGAACGGCACAGCTCATAACGTTCGCCCCGGGGAACATTGAGTTTTGCGCGGGTGCAGTATCCCAAATCACAGCAGTTTTTCCGTCCTCTGGGTGCACCGACGTAGCCGGTGGAAACGATCTGATCATTTTTAACAATAATTGCACCAAAATTTCGGCGCAGACAAGTTCCGCGTTCAATGACGGTTTCGGCAATATCCAAGTAATAGTTGGTTTTATCCCGTCTTGTCATATCTGTTCACATCCTTTATAATAACAACTGTTTATACGATCTTCCGTGGGAATGTTCTTTATTATACACTGCGGAAACGTCCGAGGCAAGAATCTTCATTTTGATAAATCGTAAAAAGATTGGAGTATCTATGGAAAATCTTTCAAATATTGGTGATCCGCGATGTGATGCACCGGCACGGCTTTGAATTTTCCAAAGCATTGGGTCAAAATTTTCTCATCAATCCAACCGTCTGCCCGCGTATGGCGGAACTGGGCGGTGCGAAACCCGGCGTGGGTGTGATTGAGATCGGTGCCGGCGTCGGGGTGCTGACTAGGGAATTATCCAAACGCGCCGAAAAAGTGGTCTGCATCGAAATCGATACGCGGCTTCTGCCTGTTTTGGCGGAAACGTTGGATGACTGCGACAATGTGGAAATTGTAAACGCAGATGTCTTAAAAGTGGATCTCGAAAAACTCATCGAGGAAAAATTTCAGGGCATGGATGTTGTGGTCTGCGCAAATCTTCCGTATTATATCACATCCCCGATTTTGATGACGCTGCTGGAACAGCGGCTGCCCATCCGCGCGATTACGGTCATGGTGCAAAAAGAGGCAGCTCAGCGGCTTTGTGCAAAGCCTGGTACACGCGAAGTGGGCGCGGTTTCGATCGCG
>CALLQM010000169.1 GCA_938014855.1 uncultured Clostridia bacterium
CGGCCGCTTGGGTCGCATTCAATTTTAACCGCCTGCCTATGATCATTATGCTTCCGTTTATGTTCTGCGCCGCCATGCTGTTCGGCGGACTTTGGGCACTCATCCCCGCCTTTTTAAAATCCAAATTTAAGACCAGCGAAATTCTTGTTACGCTGATGCTCAATTATGTCGCGGTCAAATGGATCACCTACCTTCAGTACGGTCCTTGGAAAGACCCGAAAGCCGCCGGTTTTGCAAAAATGCCGAAATTCGTCAGCGCCGCGGTGCTCCCAAAAGTATTCGGAATTCATATCGGCTGGATCATTGTACTGGTACTGACGGTATTGGTGCATATTATGCTCAATAAAACCAAATTCGGATATCAAATCTCCGTCATCGGCGAAAGCGAATATACCGCACGCTATGCAGGCATTTCGGTTACAAAGATCACGCTGATCGCCGTTATCATCGGTGGAGGACTCTGCGGAGTTGCTGGCTTCATGCAGGCTTCCGCGATTGAACGTTCGCTTACCGATCAGCTGTCCGCCGGACTCGGTTTTACGTCCGTTATTACCGCGTGGCTGGCTCGCCTGTCGGCGCCCGCGATTGTCGTTGTATCATTCCTGTTTGCGTCGCTTTTGCAGGGCAGTGCCTATATCCAAACAGCCATGCAGATTCCTTCCGCCGTTGCCGAAGTTCTTCAGGGAATTATTCTATTCTTTGTGCTGGGCAGTGAATTTTTCTTAAACTATAAATTGGTTATGCACAAAAAAGAAAAGGAGGCGGCATAAATGGACGGACTTTCTCAGCTTTCGCTCTTTTTGCAGGTTTCCGTACAAATGGGTACCCCCATCCTATTCGGTACATTAGGCGGAATTCTCTGCGAAAAATCCGGTCACATTAACCTTGGCGTGGAAGGCATGATGCTGATGGGCGCTGTGTTCGGGTTTATGGCGTCCCTTTCCACAGGCAATCCGTTTCTTGCCGTACTTGCCGCCGGAATTGCAGGAGCTTTTGGAGGGCTGATCTATGCGATCATTACGGTAACTCTGCGCGGCAACCACACCGTAACCGGGCTGGCGCTTACCATCTTCGGTTCCGGTGTTGCCGGTTTGTTGGGCAAACAGCTCACCGGTATGGCTCAGCCGGAAAACGTGATTGAGGCGTTCGCCTCCTATTCCGTTCCCGGTCTTTCCAAACTCCCGATTCTCGGCGAAATGTTCTTTCAGCAAAGCGTTTATGTGCAGATTGCACCCATCTGCGCAATTGTGCTGTATTTCTATCTCAACAAAACGTACATTGGGTTAAACCTGCGAGCCATCGGGGAAAATCCGGGTGCGGCTGACGCGTCCGGCATCCATGTAAACTTGTATAAATACCTGCATATCATTGCCGGCGGATTTCTCTGCGGCATGGGCGGCGCATATCTGTCGATTGTGTTTGTCCCACACTGGCAGGACAATATTACTGCTGCTATCGGATGGATTGCAGTCGCGCTCGTTATTTTTGCAACTTGGAATCCCACCCAGGCGAGTGGGGGAGCTTATTTCTTTGGAATCCTGCGCGGCATCGGCTATAAACTGCAAAACAGCAATCTCAGCTTTTTCGGCAGACAAGTTACGATTTCTTCTCAGCTGTTGGACATGATTCCCTATCTCATGACCATCATCGTGCTTGTGCTGATCGTGCGGGGCAAACGACGCGAAAATCAGCCTCCTCATGCGCTCGGTGTTCCCTATTTCCGTGAAGAGCGCTGATGCAGAAATTTGTTTGACAGCGTTCCCAACAGCGTGGTATCATGAAACCATTCGGGGCGGGCAGTTGCCCGCCCTTTTCGTTTTGGAGGAATTAACATGACTGCTGATCAAATCGCACAAAGCGGTATTATATTTCACAATCAAATTTATATGCCTAAAATAATACCCGCTGATTACGGCGGCTCGCTTTTTTATCAGGCAACCATACATCTTTGCGATGGAACCGTTCTCACTCACAGTTCCTGCGAATTAAACGACGTCGATGAGTCGGAATTGTATGACCGCGTTCTTGCGCTGATGAGAAACGATGTTCTAGCGCACAACGTCCGCCCGCGGTGTGATTATTTGGATATGGAAAAGACTTTGCAATATTGGAAACAGATTGGGCAGAAAAATCCGATAGAGTATCTTGTAAGCGCGTGCCTGGCGGGAGAACACTGCCGTTATGACGGCGGCAGTAATCTCGTACCTGCCATCGCAAAGCTTGTTGAGGATGGAATCGCGATTCCGGTCTGCCCGGAAGCTACCGGCGGGCTGGATACCCCGCGCACCCCTTGTGAATTAGTAAAAAATCGAGTAATCAATAAAGACGGACTCGATTGCACCGAGGCGTTTCAATCAGGAGCCCTGCACGTGTGCAGGATTGCTGAGCGCCTAGGCGTGCAAAAAGCAGTGCTGAAACAAAGAAGTCCCTCTTGTGGATGCGGCAAAGTATACGATGGAACCTTTTCCGGTCGGCTCATAAAAGGAGACGGCATCGCGGCGGCAATGCTGAAAAAAAGCGGCTTACAAATCACAACCGAGGAGGACTGGCAATGAGCACCGTTTCGGCGGAAGTTCTAAATTCCCAACAGCAATCGGTTGTGGAAAACAGCAAGGACAGCATCTTGCTGTTGGCGGGTGCCGGAACCGGCAAAACCAATACCCTTGCTTGGCGCGTCGCGCATCTGCTCGAAACCGGTGCGGCTCGTCCCGACGAAATCTTATGCCTAACGTTCACCAACCGCGCGTGCCGCGAAATGTCCGATCGAATCGAGCAAATTGTGGGAGAATCGGCAGAGGATGTGCTCATTCGCACCGTTCACAGCTTTTGTGTTTGGCTCCTGCGGCAGGTTCCGGTTGGTTACACCGACCTGCATCGAGATTTCACCGTATGCGATCAGCCGGATGGCTTGGAAGTGATTCGAGAAGTGGTCTTTCAAGTAATCGGGCGTGAAATCGAGGAATTTTCCGCCAAGATTCTGCAGAATTTCATTGCGCTTGTCAAAGACTGCTGGCTGGAACTTCCAAACGGCAACGGCGTAGACGCCACAAAGTTTGCTTTCCAACACCGCAAACCCGAAATCGAACGAATCTGCATCGATCGACAATACCGATTTGATCGGAAATTCTTTGCTTTTCTATCAAAATTTGGCGCTTCCATTGTCAACATGTATAATCAAAAGCTCCTCTCCAACAACCTTTTGGACTTTTCCGATTTACTTCTGCGCGCCAATGCCGTGCTTTTGGATCCGGAACTGATGGGGCTGTGGAAAGGACGCTATCAATTTGTCCATGTAGATGAAGTGCAGGATGTCAGCCTTGCCGAATATGGGCTGATTTCCAAGCTGTGCACAGGTGCAAAAGTGCTATTCTGCGGAGACTTCAACCAAACCATCTACCAGTGGCGCGGCTCAAATCCAAAAGCGCTCACTGCCCGCTTTCAATCGGACTTTCATCCTGTAACGGTTGAATTTTACCAAAATTACCGGAGCAGCGAAGGACTGTTAGCGGCGTCCAACAATTTTCTGCATCATGCGTTCAATCGGGACACTGCGGTTGGTTCAACTGGAGACGATGTTATCCAACGCGAATTTGAAACCATGCCGGAAGAAATCAATTGGATTTATGAGACCATCGCAGAACTTCCCATTACGGACTATTCCCGCGTTGCAATCATTACGCGCAATAACCGCTCCTGTCTCGAAGTATGTCAGCTGCTAAAATCCAGTCGGATTTCGGCGCACAAACCAATCCGATTTATGCTTGCGGATGAATTCCGCCTGTTTAAACGACCGGAAATCAAAGACGTGCTCGCCTGCATCAGCCTGCTTGCAAACCCGCAGGACAGCGAAAGTCTCAAGCGTGTGTTGTCGCGTCTGACAAAAGGGGTGGGAGCCGGCACGATAAAATCCATCGTTTCGCTTTATAAGTCAGGGCTTGGTGTCATGCTCACCGACTTTGTGGATGCCCGCACCGCCTGCGGCGATTATTTTAGTGCCCTGCTAAAGGCACTTGATGCAGGTCATGTGGTCGTATTTGATGTAGAATCCACCGGTACGGATGTCTTTTCCGATGACATTGTACAGATGGCCGCGGTACGCATCGATGCGCATGGAACTGTTTTGGAGCGGTTTGAACGATTTATCAAGCCGTCGCGCCCCGTTGGGGATTCCCAAAAAGTCCATGGGTTTTCCGATTCTTATCTCGAAGAAAAGGGAGTGGATGCGGCAAAAGCGTTGGAAGAGTTCGTATCGTTTGTTGGTGATGATGTGATTGTGGGGCATAATGTAGCCTTTGATATGACGATTACAGCGCAAAATATCGCGAAATATAATACAAATTGTAAATTTACCAATCAATATTACGATACATTGGATATCAGCCGCCGTTTTATGACCGATTTAGAGAATCATAAGCTTGCAACCGTTGCATCCGCTTTGGGTGCGTTAAACGACCCATCGCACAATGCAATGGACGATATTATGGCAACCGCGGATGTTCTGATTGCGCTGACCGACCGCTTTTTACGGCCGCAGACACACGAGCGCATCCAGTGTTATAGCAAGTTTTTACCCAAATTCGCACAAATAACGGAACTCTTAACCACTCTTCGCGCGAAGATGAATCACATAGATGCACAGGAGCTGGTTTCTCAACTAATCAATGCCTTTGAACTGCACAAAAAATACGAGGAGGAACCGGAACGGTACGCAAATATTGTGCTGTTTCAGGATTTTGTCGGTGATTTCGCTGATGAAAACAAACCAATCGCTCAACAGCTTTCGGAAATTCTTGAACTAACTGCGCTTTCCGCCAGTGAACTGGACCGCATGACCCGTTCGACCAATCAAGTCGCGGTGATTACCGCTCACCAGTCCAAAGGCTGTGAATTTGATTATGTGTTCCTTCCTGTTCTGCAGGAAGGCGTGTTCCCTTCCTATCAGGCAATCAAAGATCATAATATTGAAGAAGAAAAGCGCGTTTTTTATGTTTCGGTAACCCGTGCAAAACGCAGATTGTATCTTTCGTGGTCGCATTACACATTAAATTCTTACCACGCAAAACCCAGTCGATTTCTGCAAATGCTCAACCCATAAGGAAACCCGCCGTCCAAACGGACGGCGGGTTGTTTTTATAAGAGTTCGAGCAATACTTTGTCGACCGAAAAATAGAACGCCTTTTCTCCGGCTTTTTCAACCAATCCGGAACGTTTGAACACGTTCATGACGGCAGGCTGAACGGAAGAAAAGATCACTTGTTTTCCCTCAGCAGTTGCCTGTTCATAAAAATCGGTTAGGATACCAACCGCTGTAATATCAATCGTCGGAACTCCTCGCAGTGAAAAGATGATCATATCATGGTCTTTGAGCTGTTCTAAGCGTTCCCTTACCGTTTCTGCTGTCATGAAAAACAGCGGTCCTGTTACATAGACAACGGCCCAATTTTGATCAATATGAGTGCTTTCCACTCCCACACGCGCAAGATCAACATCTTCAACGACAACCTCAATCACAGAACTTTTGATGATAAACAGCACCAGTCCTGCAACCACTCCGATTACAATAGCCATGGTCAAGTCGAAAATAACCGTCGCCGCCATGGTCAGCAGGAATTTGAGCATTGCACCCTTAAATTTGCGGGTCATGATGTAGCGAATCGATTTCCACTCGTTCATCCGCCAAGCCGTCACCATCAATACCCCTGCAAGTGCGGAAAGCGGGATTTGAGACATGACCGGCCCCAATACAAACATCGAAATCAACAACCCCACCGCATGGAATACGCCGGTCAGCCTTGTCTGTGCACCCGATTTGAGTGCTACACTGGTGCGGGCAATCGCAGCGGTTGCCGGAATCCCGCCAAAAAACGGTACCAGCATGTTTCCGACTCCCTGCGAAATCAGCTCTTGATCGCTGTCCAGCAGAACGCCTGCCATTCGTCCGGCCGACGCACCACAAAGCAGACTTTCAATCATTCCAAGCATCGCGATACTGACAGCAGGGCCAAACAAGCCTTTGACCTGCTCCCATGTAACCGCGGTCAGCATCAGCCTGTTTTCAGGGAAAAGCGTCTGCGGAATGGTTCCGACCACCGCAACATCCAGTCCCAGTGCGGTTGATAAAACAGTTGCTGCAATGATACTGACGAGTGAAGCCGGAACAACTGCATTCCACTTTTTAGGGAAAAAGCACATGAACAAAATCACAAACAGCCCAATCCCAAAAGCAGTAAGATTCGGGGAAAAGCCCAGTGTTCGATAACTAAGCAGTTTTTCGATAGCGGTATCGCCTTTTGACACCACTCCAAAAAAATTATCCACCTGT
>CALLQM010000170.1 GCA_938014855.1 uncultured Clostridia bacterium
TTTTTGCTGATTCCGGAGAACTTGGAATTTGTATTTCATGTGATACGCAGATTCAACCGTTCAAGCATACTCTACATGCTGTTCCGCAAATTGTAACAATTGGGGTTGGATGCCGAAAAAATGTAACATTCGAGACGTTTGAACGTGTTGTGCTTGATACCTTAAAACGGAACAATCTTTCAATAGAATCAGTGGCATGTCTGGCAACAATTGATCGAAAAGCGGAGGAACCGTGTATTCATGCGTTTTGCAATACATATCAATTACCGTTTGTTACCGCATCGGCAGAAGTGCTTGCATCTGTGCAGGGTGATTTCACTGCATCTGAATTTGTTGGCCGCGTAACAGGCGTTGATAATGTTTGTGAACGCGCAGCAGTGCTTGCCGGAGGCGGAACCCTGTTGCTTTGCAAGCAATGTCAGGAAGGTGTGACGGTTGCGGCATCTGCTCCCGACTGGCGCGTATGTTTTAAAAGGTCATCAAATAAACACGGAAGGACAAGCATATGAAAAAGCTATATATCGTAGGGCTGGGTCCCGGTGCGGCAGAAGAAATAACGCCTCGTGCAATGTCTGCGATGGAGGAAAGCGAAGTAATCGCCGGCTATCATGTTTATATCAATTTAATAAAAGATCATTTTCCAGGAAAAAAATTTCTTTCCACGCCTATGCGGCAAGAAACAGAACGGTGCCGCCTTGCGTTGGAGCAGGCGGCATCTGGTGTAACTGTTTCTATGGTATGCAGTGGAGATGCAGGGATTTATGGCATGGCAGGGCTTCTATACGAGCTGGCACAGCAGTATGATCCGATTGAGATTGAAGTGATACCGGGCGTAACAGCAGCTTGCAGTGGTGCGGCTGTGCTGGGTGCTCCGTTAATTCACGATTTCGCCGTCATTAGTTTAAGCGATCTGTTGACACCATGGGAATTGATTGAACGCCGTCTTGATGCGGCAAGTGCTGCGGATTTTTGCATCTGTCTTTATAATCCATCCAGCAAAAAGCGAAGCGACTATCTGCAAAAAGCATGCAAAATCATTCTCCGCCATCGATCACCGGATAATGTGGCAGGGATCGTGCGCAATATAGGAAGAGCTAATGAAACCGCTGTGGTAATGAATCTTTCACAATTGCAGGAAATGCAGGTTGATATGTTTACAACCGTATTTATAGGAAATTCACAAACTATAAATTTAAATGGAAATATGGTAACACCAAGAGGTTATCGAGGAGTGTAATCATGCCGAATTTTCTCGTGTTTGCAGGAACTTCAGAAGGAAGACAAATTGTAGAATGGCTTTCAGGCTGTGGCGCACAGGTCTGTGCTTGTGTTGCAACTGATTACGGGAAAAGCCTGTTGCCAAAAAATGTACAGGTATTCGCAGAAAGAATGGATGCAGATCAAATGACGGCAATGCTTCAAACATTTCGATTTGACTGTGTGATTGATGCGACCCATCCCTATGCGGTACTTGCAACGGAAAATATCAGAGCGGCTTGTGCAGCCTCAGATACTCGATATCTTCGCCTGCTTCGACCGATAGGCATGACGAGTGACTGTGTTTATGTGGAAAATATTCAAAAAGCCGCAGATGTAATCAGCGCCACTACCGGAAAGGTATTGCTTACTACCGGAAGTAAGGATTTAGATGTATTTACAAAAATTCCAAACTATCAAGAACGGCTGTTCCCGCGCGTATTGCCAACGGAAGAGTCGATTCATCGCTGTATGGAATTAGGATACCCGGTAAAAAACATTATTGCTATGCAGGGACCTTTTTCAAGGGAAATGAATGGCGCAATGATGAGGCAAATTGGGGCATCTGTGTTAGTTACCAAGGAATCTGGAGTCATTGGCGGTTTTTCGGAAAAATTAGGAGCTGTACAGGATACTGAAGCAATTGCGATTGTAGTAGGCAGACCAAAGGAAGAATCCGGTTTACTGCTTGATGAGCTGATTGAGATCCTGACCTGTGATTTCGAACTTGAGCCAAAACAACAGAAAACCAAGCGGTTTGCATATTTTCCAATGTTTATAGATCTATCAGACTGCAAAATTGGATTGTTTGGAGGCTCCATGGCGGCGGCAAGTATTGCATCAGACTTGCTTGGCTTTTGCGGCAGTCTTACCGTTGTCACACCGCAGGCTGTACCGGAATTGGAAGCACTCCCGCTAATCTTTACGCGCCGACCTTATATGCACGGCGATTGTAAAGAGTTCGATTATGTATTTGCAGTTACAGAAAACAGGGAAGTTAATCATGCAATTTTTGAAGAGTGTCATGCGGCGGGTATACCGATATATGTTGCAGATTGTTCGCAGGAAAGCAGTTTTCAATTTCCTTTAATTATGTGTAAAGAATCTATGGTAATTGGTATTTTGACCAGTGAAAAAAACAAACGGACAAGAACCATGATACAGGATATACGCGCAAAATTAGATCAATTTTTACCGGAACCTGAAAAAGAAAATTCGGATTAAACAGGGGGGATCTGTTTGAAATGTTATGTGTTGGGAATTGGAATGGGAAATCCCAAATTGCTTACGATTCAGGCAAAAGAAATCATTGAGACCAGTACCTGTCTAATTGGTGCACAACGAATGCTCAACTGTTTCCCCGAAAGTAAAGCAATAAAAGTTGCAGCGGCAACACCCGAAAAAATGAAACAGGCGCTTAGTTGCTGTCGGGATACCGATACAGCTACTGTTTTAGTATCCGGCGACTGTGGTTTTTATAGTGCTGCAAATGGACTGTCTAAGTTACTTAGCGGTGAAAAAATTGCGTACATTCCGGGAATCAGCAGTTTGCAATATTTTTGCGCACAGTTAAATTTATCATGGGACGATGTAAAGGTTATCAGCCTACATGGCAGAAAAGAAAATCTGATAAATGCAGTACTTAAAAATACAAAAACATTTGTATTGACCGGTGGGAACAATTCGGCTGCTGCCATATGCAAGCAGATGTGTACATATGGATTGGGATCTTGTTTCGTGCATGTTGGAGAACGATTGTCGTATTCGGATGAACGCATTACTAGTGAGCATGCTGATGCGTTGAAGAATCAATCGTTTGATTCTTTGGCAGTTATGCTGATCGAAAACCCGAATGCAAATGATTTTTCAGTAACGCATGGCCTTTCTGATGAACAGTTTCTGCGTGGAAATGCACCGATGACCAAAAGCGAAGTTCGCACAGTTTCTATCTCGAAATTGCAATTGAATCAGGGACAAACTGTTTGGGATGTTGGAGCTGGAACTGGGTCGGTATCCATTGAAATCGCCCGCATGTTGCCAGAGGGAATGGTTTATGCGGTTGAAAAAGAAACGGATGCCATCATGCTTTTGAAGCAAAATCAAGACCATTTTAAAGTTCAAAATTTGCAATTAGTTGAAGGAACAGCACCGGATGCTTTAAAAGCTCTGCCTGTTCCGGATTCTGTATTTATCGGCGGGAGCTCGGGGCAAATCGATTCGATTATAGATTGTGTCTTGCAAAAAAATCCATGTGCTCGTATTGTAGCAAATGCAATTACCTTGGAGACTGTAAACGCAGTGCTAAGCTGCTTTAAACGTTGCCAACTGCGAAATCAAGAAGTGTTACAGCTATTCGTTGCGAAATCGAAACCAGTTGGTAAAAGCCATATGATGTTAGGGCAGAATCCGGTTTATATTCTCAGCGCAGGAGGCGAGTAGTAATGGAGCATCGGTCCTTACCTCGAATCTTGTTTGCCGCTCCTTCCAGTTCATGTGGGAAAACCACGGTTACTTGTGCAGTCTTACGTGCTCTTGTAAATCGTGGGCTTTCTGTTGCATCTTTTAAATGTGGACCTGATTATATTGATCCAATGTTTCATCGCAAGAGTATCGGTACAACTGTTTCCTCTAATTTAGATTTGTTTTTTGCAAAACCTGAGACTGTTCGCTATTTACTTCAAAAAAATGCAGTTCATGCGGATATTTCTGTTTTAGAAGGAGTAATGGGATATTATGATGGTATTGCAGGAAAAAGCGTAGAAGCTTCTACTTATGCGGTTGCGAAAGCTACCAAAACACCAGTCGTCTTGGTCGTAAACTGCAGAGGCATGTCGGTATCAATTGCCGCACAAATCAAGGGCTTTATGGAGTTTCGAAAAGACAGCCAAATTGCCGCGGTTATTTTAAACCGCCTGCCTCCTATGCTTTATTCAGAACTAAAACCAATGATTGAACAGGAATGTGGTATTTTCGTTGCAGGTTATCTGCCGACATTGGAAAATAGTAAACTGGAAAGTAGACATTTGGGGTTAGTTACAGCGGATGAAATGGAAAATGTCCAGCAAAAACTGGACATGCTTGCCGCTCAGGCAGAAAAAACAATCGATTTAGATTATCTGCTTAAACTATCTCAAACGGCTAGTGGTTTGGAAACCTGTACTCCGAATCTTCCGCAAACACGGTATCCTGTACGAATTGCAGTTGCGAAAGATTCTGCGTTCTGTTTTTATTATCCCGATACATTGCAATTGCTAGAAGATGTTGGCGCAGAATTGGTGGAATTTAGCCCGCTTTCGGATCAAAGACTGCCAGAAAAGATAGATGGGCTTTATCTTGGAGGCGGTTATCCGGAAGTGTATGCATCGCAGTTATCTCAAAATCATACGATGCTTTCTTCAGTTAAACATGCAATTGAAGGCGGAATGCCTACCATTGCGGAGTGTGGTGGCTTTTTGTATCTGCACCGCACATTGCAGGATGAATTAAGCGTTGCACATCCTATGGTGGGAGCCATACAAGCCGATGCGGTAAAGACATCAAAACTATCTCGATTTGGTTATGTTACCATTACAGCTAAGCAGGACAATATGCTTTGTCAATCTGGGGATAAAATACCAGCCCATGAATTTCATTATTGGGACAGTACCGACTGCGGTGATACTTGTATAGCGCAAAAACCAATGCGAAGTACGAACTGGACATGCATTCACGCTAATAAGAATCTTTGGGCAGGATTTGCACATCTTTATTTACCTGCTGTGCCGCAAGCCGCATACCGATTTTTAAAAGCGGCGGCAGATTATCGAAAGGATCTTGTAACATGCATTTAGACGAAATCAAACGATTGATACATCCGCTGGACAAGCAAGCGTTTGCAGATGCAAAAAAGCGTTGGGACAGCATAGCTAAGCCGCTCAACAGCTTGGGTAAACTGGAACAGCTCGTCTGTAAAATGGCCGGAATAACAGGCAGTTCATCTGTACAGATCAGCAATCGATGCGTGGTAATCTTTTGTGCAGATAATGGTGTTGTGGCAGAGGGTGTCACACAAACAGGAAGTGAAGTGACCGCCATTGTTACAGAGAATTTTACAAAAGGCAGAGCAAGCATCAATGCAATGGCACGTTCGGCAAAATGCGCGGTAATTCCCGTTGATATTGGAGTTGCACAGGATGTTTTTGGGGAAGGGCTGTTGGTACATAAAATATCGCGCGGAACCCGAAATATGGTGCATGAACCCGCTATGACCCGTCAACAGGCAATTGAAGCAATCGAGTTCGGAGCGAATCTTGTGTTTAAATTAAAAAAACAGGGATATCAACTAATTTTGACCGGTGAAATGGGAATCGGAAATACCACAACCAGTTCTGCGGTTGCATCTGTTTTATTGGGTAAATCGCCTGCTGAAGTTACTGGGCGGGGAGCAGGTCTGACAAGTGATGGGCTAAAACGTAAAATTAGAGCAATTGAAACAGCTATTACAAAGAATCAGCCTGATCCTGCTGATGCGGTGGACGTTCTTGCAAAAGTAGGTGGTTACGATTTGGCGGGACTTTGTGGTGCTTTCTTGGGAGGCGCGGCTGCGCATATTCCTGTTATGATCGATGGGTTCATTTCGGCAACGGCAGCCTTAATCGCATCACGTATTTGCCCTGCGGCGACGGACAGCATGCTGCCATCTCACA
>CALLQM010000171.1 GCA_938014855.1 uncultured Clostridia bacterium
TACCTGTAACCTGAGTGGCCCGGATAAGACAATTTTGATTCAGGTATCATTGCTGATTACAGCGATTGCTACCCTGATTCAGCTTTATCCGTTGGGTGGACGGCTTGGTTCTGGTCTTCCGGTAGTGATGGGTGTCAGCTTTGCTTATGTGCCGACGCTGCTTGCTATCGGTGGTAAGTTCGATCTGCCCACGATTTTGGGCGCACAGATCGTTGGCGGCTTGGTGGCTGTTTTGTTTGGTGTTTTTCTAAAACAGCTGCGAAGATTTTTCCCGCCGCTGGTAACCGGTACAGTTATCTTTACAATTGGTCTTTCACTTTATCCGACAGCTGTCAAATATATGGCAGGCGGTGCCGGAAGTCCGACATTTGGTGATCCGAAAAACTGGCTGATTGCAATCATAACGTTTGCTACGGTTATTTTCTTCAATCATTTCACCAAGGGCGTTGCAAAGCTGGCTTCCATTCTGCTTGGTATGGTTGTTGGTTATATTGCGGCACTTGCAATGGGTATGGTCAATTTTGAGCCGGTAGCCAATGCAGGCTGGTTCCAAGTGATTGAGCCGTTGCATTTTGGCCTGAAATTTAATGTTAGTGCCTGTATTTCAATGGCAATTATGTATGTGGTAAACTCTGTACAGACGATTGGCGACTTTAGTTCTACGACTTTAGGCGGACTTGACCGTCTTCCGTCCGATAAGGAACTTTCCGGAGGCATTGTGGCACAAGGTTCTGCAAGTATCATTGGTGCATTCTTTGGCGGACTGCACACTGCTTCTTACAGCCAAAATGTAGGAATTGTTACCGTAAACCGTGTTGTAAATAAAATTGTATTTGCTTTTGCAGCGGGCGTTTTGCTGGTGGCAGGATTTATCCCGAAATTTGCTTCTGCGCTCACTACGATTCCGCAAAGCGTCATTGGCGGTGCAACCATTTCTGTGTTTGCTACCATTACCATGACCGGTATCCGCATGATCACATCGGAAAAGCTGACACAACGCAATATGGCTGTGGTAGGACTTGCAGTTGCATTGGGTGTGGGTGTTACTTCTGTTCAGGGAAGCCTTGCTGGTTTTCCGGATTGGGTCACCACAGTGTTCGGAAGTTCGTCTGTGGTTATTTCGGCTATCATGGCAATCCTGCTTAATACGATTCTCCCAAAAGATAAACCAGCAAAATAATCTATAATAGAAGGGGAGGATGAATTGCATAAGTTATTAGAAACTTATCTTCCCATGGTGGATTTCATCGCAGATTGTATGGGTGAAAACACTGAAGTTGTTTTGCATGACCTGACCGATTGGCATAAGTCTGTTGTTGCCATTCGAAATGGACATATCAGCGGCAGAGAAGTTGGTTCACCGATTACCGATCTGTCGTTGGATATTTTAAAAACAGCATCATTCGAACAGCTTCCTTACATGGCAAATTACCAAGGTATGTCCAAAAATGGACACCAATTAAAATCATCGACTTATTTTATTAAAGATGAAACAGGTGCTATGGTCGGAATGCTGTGTGTCAATATGGATTTTCATGCTCTTACGGAAGCACACGCTCAATTATCCACGTTGATTTCCGCACTCGGGGTTCAGTCCCGAGGAGGGATCACCGAAAACTTTACCATGAATGTGGGCGAATTGGTTCAAGCGAATTTAAAACGAATCTGCCCCAACCTAGAGGATTTGGTTGGTAAGATGAATCAAAAAGATAAGCTTGAAATCGTTGAAAAACTGGACGATTTAGGAACATTTTTGGTAAAAGGATCGATTGGATGTGTTGCGGAAAATCTTGGCGTATCGGTGCCTACAATATACCGATACCTAAACATGATTCGCAAATGAAAAAAACCGGCAGACGGTGATTCGTCTGCCGGTTGCTATACGCTTGTTTTAACAATTCAATTTTTTGCATCAATATAGCTGTAAAGTGTATATTTGGAGATTCCGAAAAATTTGGAGATCTTATCGCCGCTTTTGGTAATCAAGAATGCACCGGTATTATTTAAAAATTGGATGGCTTTGATTTTATCACTCTTGGTCATCAAAGCAACCGGTTTTCCTACGAGTTTGACCGATTGTTCGATGAGTTCTTCAAGCAGATCATTGACATTTTGCGCAATTTGTTCCGGTTCTTTTTTCTTGTTGTCAGCATCGGTTGAGATAAGAGATTGAACCGAATGATCGATCAAAAGCAAAGTTGTGATATCGAAATTTATTCCAAAGATTCCGATTGCTTCACCCGAATCATCCCTGATATACATGGTACTGGATTTCAAGATCTTTCCATCTTTTGTTTTGGTCAAATAGTTTAAATGGTCATGGAGATTGCTGCGGTCGCCGTGCAGAGCTTCCAATACAACATGAGAAGGACCATCCCCAAGCTTGCGCTTTGTGATATGTCCATTTTCAATTGCAATGATGGAACTTTCCGTATTATTATCTGTCAGATCATGAATTACAATTTCGCAATTGCTCCCAAATTGCTTGGCAATGCCATGTGCAATCTGTTTAAGCGTACGAAGCGTTAATTCGGGTAGCATATAAACAACACCTCTTCTAAGTATAAACTATATCCTATCATAACAATAATTAAAATAGAAAGCAACAAAAATTATAATTACTAAATTTTTTTTTTGAGAATAATGTCTTAAACTATTGCGATTCAAAATTCGCTATGTTATAATTACATCAATCTAAATAATAAGGGGATATCTCTGTTATTTTTTAATACGAATAAGCTGCAACGGAGTGCTTCGCGCACGGGCTGGATGTTCAATTAACTTCGGCTATCAACACAATTGCAGGAAGCCGAATTGAAGGGTTCATCCAATGGATGAATCCATTTTTATTTTAAATGGATTTTTATGTCGAAAAAGGAGGAACTGACATGTTGATTGTAGGAAATGGTAAATTGATTACACGCGGTAAAAATCACCGGTTAATCGAAAATGGTTGTGTCGTTGCGGATAAGGATACGATTGTTGCAGTCGGCACAACAGAAGATATGCGCAAAAAATATCCGGAGGCAGAATTTATTGATGCGCATGGCGGAGTCATCATGCCCGGTCTCATCAATGCACATAACCATATTTATAGTGCGTTTGCAAGAGGGCTCTCCATTAAAGGATACAACCCAAAAACCTTTTTAGACATACTTGATGGTCAGTGGTGGACGATTGACCGTCACCTTACCCTTCCTGATACCAAAATGAGCGCGATGGCTACGTATTTGGATGCAATCCGCTGCGGTGTTACCACGGTATTCGACCATCATGCAAGCTATGGCGGCATTGAGGGCAGCTTGTTTACGATTGCCGATGCGGCAAAAGAAGTATAAAATATGAATTGGGGAACATCATAGACT
>CALLQM010000172.1 GCA_938014855.1 uncultured Clostridia bacterium
AGAGACGGATCGTCATGAGCTTCATAGGCAATCTGGCAATGCTCGGTGCTGTGTGTCATATTGATGAGCCGCTCCACCGGAACGGGAGCGTATTGAGTCTGAACGGCATCCATCATCACCATGCCCTCGAAGCAGTCCAGTTCCCATGCACTTAGGGAAGACAGCCGCTGGGCGAGGTGATTCAGCTCATACAGATTGATATCGGGGGCGATAAATTGCGGCAGATAGTCCAGCTTGCAGCTTAAAACCCCCGCGGAATAGACGGTATCTCCGGTAATTCTTGCTTTTTCCAACGCATCCGCCAGCTCATAGGGTGTGGCGGGGAGTGCGATTTGTGCCGACGGATTTGCACCGGAAGGGTTCCACCGGCTGAGTTCTACTTCAAAGATTTTTCCTTTATCCAAGTGTCATTCCTCCCATCTTCACGCCTGACTCATCTGGATTGGATAATTCGGATGCGAGAGTGATTTTGTGTTCCTCACAGAAGTCCGAGAGAGTCAGGAACTCACCGAGGAAATTGATGTTGTCCCGCAGCCTGCGGAAACCCTCCTTGGAGATAGTGACCGGCTCCGGTGTCAAAACGGCTCCGGCGTGGTTAACGGTAACCTTATTTTCTATGCTCACCGGCCTGCCTGGATCATAGTCGGAGCCGCGCAAATCGTAGCAGTAAAAGCCCACCGGCACCGTGGTTCGGTCGATGCGGGAATTGGTGAAAAGTGCTGGCTTTCCAAACAATTCTATGTGTTCATATTCTTCTTTTCTGGCGTTAACGCTCATTTGAATACCGCCCTGTAAATATTGGTTTGTGATTACACAAAAACAGCTCCGTCGCACCACTTTTTCATGGCGTTATACAGCAGCAGTACCTTGATTTGATCGGATACCTCTTTGTTAAATCAGTTTCCATGTTTCATCTTGCACCTTCCTTGCGTTTTGCAGTTTTTTGCATATCCGTTCTAAGGCAATCTCCCTCAGCGCTGTAGCAGATGAAGCCGTGGGACGGGTATGGGCAGCCGCCACAGCTTTGAAATGGACCGCATGGCCGTTCAGCCGGGGGTATTCTACCTACAGTGGAGAGATTGTTTGAATCGTAGCAGGCGGTTTGTTTATTTCTTTTATAGTGTACCAGCATGACCTTTCCTTTCCAGAAAACAAAAAAGCCGGAGAATAAAAGTGCATTCCTGCACTCCGATTCTCCGGCCTTCTAATGCTTTCAAATTTAATGTGATTTTGGTGTATATATAAAAAAAGGGCGCTAACTTTATCGGCTTTCATTCAGCCTTAAAAATCGGAGCCCTTTTTGATTTCAGCTTGTTCATCTGATTGTATTTTGAGTGGCGCCCTTTTTCATTTCGCTCTGTACTAAAAAGGGCGCTGCTCATGAATGTTTTTACTTGTAGGTTTGAGTCCTGTCAGAGTGAAGCTTTTACCCCAATAAATCTACGAAAAAAGAGCTTCCACTTTTCATCGTGGAAGCTCTTGAAAGGCTTGGATTTACTGGCTTTGTAAGCAATAAATCTTTTTTACCTTTTGTTTTTGGT
>CALLQM010000173.1 GCA_938014855.1 uncultured Clostridia bacterium
AGTTGTGCCGAAGATACTTGGCGGGCAGCCGCCTGGGAAAATAGGTCTATGCCAGTATTAAAAAACTTCTGTTTTGACAACAGAAGTTTTTTGTTTTTATAGATAAATTTAAAAATATTTTACAAAAATAAAATTTAATTTCATAAATATCGTTGATTTATGCATATAACAATGATAAAATAAGAAAGATTACATACCGGAAGTCCGGAGAAAGTGAGCTATGTTATGTACATTCAAAACAAAAGCATTCCAATGGTCATTATTCTTTCTCTTGTAACCTGTGGCATCTATTACTATGTGTGGATGTATCAGACGTCGCAAGAAATTAATAATTCACTTGGTGATACCAATGAGAACTCAGGCTTAGAAATTTTGTTCACCTTTTTAACATGTGGAATTTATGGCTTTTATTGGATTTATAAATATAATCATAAGATTCTTCGTCTTGCATCCAATATGCAGAAAACTGTATCCGATAATACTGTCGTATGTGTGATTCTTTCAATCTTTGGATTTATGATTGTTTCGCAGGGCATCATGCAGTCGCAGATCAATTTCCTGGCTGGCGATGTTACCCAACAGTAATTATAAAAAAGAAAGGACGGCATTCGCCGTCCTTTTTTAGTTTATTCAAAGATTCGCTGTAATGCGATGACTTTTCCAACAATGGTTACTTGATCTGCATAGATCGGATCCATCGTATCATTTTCGGGTTGGAGACGATAACGACCGTCCTCTTTATAAAACCGTTTCACAGTTGCCTCGTCATCAATCATAGCGACCACAATTTCGCCGTTATGAGCGGTGGAACATTGCCGTACGACAACTAGATCGCCGTCCAAGATTCCGGCATTAATCATGCTTTCGCCACGCACTCGCAACGCAAACAAATCTGAGGCATCGCCGTTAAACGTAAACGGAATATATTCCTGAATTGACTGTACTGCTAAAATCGGGTTGCCAGCCGTAACCTGTCCGACCAGCGGAATACGCGCCATACCAGGTCCCGGGAGTCGAATTGCACGGTTTAAATTATTGGTGCGTTCAATATAGCCTTTATCCGCAAGACTTTTTAAATAACGATGTACCGTTGATGTCGATTTTATGGAAAGCTGTGCACAAATTTCCCGTACGCTTGGTACCACACCATCGTCAATCGAACGGCGAACAAATTCAAATACAGCAGCTTCTTTTGGTGTAAGCTCTTGCATAGCGGCCTCCTTTATATCTAGACTTTATCATATAATTGCACAAATTACAAGAAAACAATCCGTAAACCATGCCTAAAAGTACGACGATTCGACAAGCGTACCAGTTTGTTCAGAGAAAATGCTACTAATTTTTAAAATTCGTACATATATCATTCACACAATTTGGTTTTTTTAGGGTATAATAAAACTGTACTCAAGATTAGCCGCAAACATTTTGAGTATCTCTACCCTCCTCAAAACACACCTCAAACAGATTGGACCGGATGCTCTGCATCCGGTTCTTTTCTTTTGTAAAAATGCCGGTTTCCTTATTTTAATACGCGAAAGACAAGAAGTAAAATTCCATAAAGAATTGGCTGATGAAGTAGATAAATCCACAGACTGTATCTTCCTACTTTTGCCAAAGGCTTGGAATGCTGGCGGTAAAAGTAAGCGGGGAGCGTTCCTCGCTTTGCAAACACACCAAAATAACTTCCGGTCAGAAAAAAGAATAACCAAGGGAAAATTGGGAAATAATCGGATGAAAAAAATTGCGGGGACGAAAATCCGAGCGGAAATAAAATTTCAAGTTCATAGATGGACTGCGGCAGACGAACCGTGATTGGCGGAACGCCTAAAACGCCGTCCGGAAGATACATCGTGCATGCGTAGAGACCCAGCATGAGAAGAAATCCGGCAGCAGGGTGCAGCTCGTCGAGCAGCGGTTGTATCAAAGAAAAAATCAACATCGATACACCCAAAAGATGCAGGATGCCAAACATGACACGCTGTGACGGAATCACCAAAAGGGTGACGATGGTTAGCACCATACCGAACCCAAACGCAATGATACCGCGGCGGCGGTTATTGTGGGAAAAACGGCAAGCGACACCGGAAATAAAAATAAAACTGCCGGCAATGCCCTGCTGAACGACATGCATCCCATAAGAATGAAACAACGGCCAATCTATACCGAAAATCTCCACCAAATCATAAGCGCCATGGTATAGCACCATTAATAAAATAGCGAGCCCGCGCCATTCATCAAAAAAATGAACGCGCCGATGTTGGATGCGCTTTGTTCCCATGTGATTTAGCCTCATTTCTTCCGTGTTGTTTTATAACAGCCGTATTAAACAGGAATATAATGGTCAATGGTCTTTCGGGCGAATTCTTCATCCCGTACCATCAGCATAATGAGGTAGTCTTGGCGCTCAAATATTTCTGCATCGTCGGCAATGCGCAGGGAATCGTAAACGTCGTAATTTTCAAATTCATGAACACGATTGATTTTTACTTGTTCAAGTGTTTCGCGAACGGATGGCATTTTGTCCTCCGCAGGCTTTATAATAAAGACGTCTGCAACGCCATAACGACCGGAAGAAAAAATGACATAATATTCATCGATGTCCTCTAAGGAGAAAAAGAACTTGTCCTCCATGACGGTATCATCGGCAAATTCAACACCTTTGATGTCGATATGATCATAGATCTTTTGGATTGCCGTTTCCGGGTCTGCTTCTTCAAGCGGCGGCAGTTGGGAATTAAGGTCGGAAGTAGTCAGCGCACTGGCGGCAGCTTGTTGAGGAGCGGCTTCGGCAGTTTCTTTTGAGCATCCGCTTAACAGAATTGTTAGGGAAAGAATCAGGGCGGCGGCTTTACGACTTAACAAATCGGCACCTCCTTTTGTATCATAAACTGCTCAAACAGTATAGCTGATTTTTGCCCATTATTCAAGCTTTTACAGGCATGTTTGAAATCCTTCGATCGATTTGGAACTTTAGTTGCAAAAAAAGGAAAATTTTGATATAGTACGTATAGAAAAAGTGGTACATAGGAAAGGACTCGATGAGACATGACGCATACCGATCAAATCGCAATGGGACTTGGAATTGCTTTTCTGGCAATTGCGGTCGTTATTTTTTTGTTCCGTTTACATCGTGTTCGCCAAGGAGCGGACGGGCAGAAAAAACGCGTTTCGGGATTGCTGCGCAGATTTGCGAAACCGAGAGACTATCAAGTGCTGGATGATGTAAAATTGGTCGACGGAGCGCTGTCCGGCTGGGCACATCATATTTTGGTTGGACGGTTTGGCGTTCTGCTTGTTTATGATGTGAGCGTTCAAGGCGAATATCATGGGAAGCACGACGATGAACGGTGGTCGATTTTGGCGCGCGACGGCAAGCGCTGGTCGGTTGAAAATCCGCTGTTCGAAGCGGATAAATGCGAGGGGCGCGTTCGAACTCTGCTCAAAGAAAAAGCGGGAATCCGCGTTCCAGTCGAAAAAACGGTTGTTATCGCGTGCCCGATGAAGGGTTCTGTCAGCACGATTCGTTCACAAGACGTGATGCTGTTAAAACAATTCCGAGCCTATCTACGGAAAGATAAATTTGAAGAAGACCATGGTATTGATCCAGAAAAGGTATACAAGATCCTATCCGAAGCAAACTGCTAGGAGGACGCTATGGAACTGCTAAAATTGGAACATGTCAGCCGCCGTATCAGCAGTGAATTTTCACTGCGGGATGTCTGCCTCACGCTCGAACAGGGGCAGGTGCACGCGCTGGCAGGACGCAATGCTTCCGGCAAGAGCACCCTTCTTTCGGTGCTTATGGGCATTCATCCTGCCGATTCCGGAACGATTTCGATACGCGGAAAACAGGTAGATATCCGTGACCCGAAAGACGCTGGAACCAACGGAATCATGATGATCAGCCAAAACCAGCAGATGTTTAAAAATTTAAAAGTGTATGAAAATGTCTATTTTGGGCAGGAGCTCACGGTGGGCGGCATCGGCATGCTCAGCAACCGTAAAATGATTGAGAGCGTCAAAACTGCGTTTCAGCGGATGCATGTGGACATCAATCCCATGTGCACCTATGGCAGTCTGACTCCGGCAGAGCGGCAGTTGACCACGATTGTCCGGGCGCTTATTTCGCATGCCGATATTATTTTGTTGGACGAGCCTGCCACGCATTTGAACCCGCAGGAAAAACAGCGCCTATATGAAGCGGTTGGCGCACTGCGGCGTCAGGGATGTTCGTTTTTGGTCGTGTCTCATGACCCGGACGAGATTTTTGCGTTGGCGGATGTGGTGTCCGTTATGGAAGACGGAAAGATTGTCCGAACGGCGCCTGTAAGCGAATTTGACCGCTATGAGCTGATTGAGGCGGCTTATGGCATCAAGGCAACCGATCTTTACCGCCGCGAACGGGCACAGCTGGGAGCGGAGATTCTGCGCGCAGACGAACTAACCGGCGAAGGGTTTGACAAGGTGCGGCTGAGTCTGCACAGCGGGGAACTCAAGGCTGTGCTCGGAAATTCCGAATCCGGCAAATTGGAACTTGTGCGTGCGATTGCGGGATTGGAAAAACGAACGGGAAAACTGCTGATTTCGGGAAAAGAACTTCCGGCAGGCGCGCCGCTTGCAACCGTACGGTCAGGGCTTGTGCTGGCGTCCAGCGAACAGGATGAAGAAGTGTTTCGCGAGTGCGAGGCGGTCACCGATGCAGGCGGCAAGGATTCTCCAGCAGGACGTATGAGCCTTGCGATGAAACTCTTTGCGGCAGGAATGAGCAAGACATTTGGCGCATATGTGGGTATGAAGCCGGCAAAAGAATATATTACTGGCGGCAATCGTCAGCGTGAACTCATCGAACGCGCACTGCGCAAGCAGGCTTCCGTCTATATTTTGTGCGACCCGTCGGCGGGCGTAGATATCCCTGCACGGGTGCATCTTTATGACGAGATCAACCGTCTGCTTCACAAAGGGGCGGCGGTTCTCCTGCTGACTTCGGACGAAGACGAAGCATTGGGATTGGCGGACAGTGTAATGGTGATGCAGGATGGCCGAGTGGTGCTCGACCAACAGGCAGAAGGACTACAAAAAGAGCAGCTAAAAACCATTTTTACAAATGAATGACACAACGTGGAAAGGGCAGACCTTTCCACGTTTTTTATTATGTGGCAAAAAGTGGACAATTTGGCTGTGTTCTATCAAGATATGATAAAATAAGTACGTCTGACAAAAACAAATGTATTCCCTGCAAAAACTGTTTTTTCCGTATAAAACTGCTACAAAGCCCGATGAAAAGCGGGATTAACTTGCCTATAACGTAGAAAATTTAGTTCTGCAAATAGAAACCGATTGACTAACGGATGGAATCGAAATATAATTAAGATCAATGTTTATCATTTACATAAACAATTATAACTAGGAGGCTATGATTATGGCAAGAGTTTACAATTTTTCCGCTGGCCCGTCCATGCTGCCGGAAAGCGTTTTGGCAAAAGCAGCGTCAGAAATGTTGGATTATGAGGGCAGTGGACAGTCCGTTATGGAGATGAGCCATCGATCTACGGAGTATGAGGCGATCATTAACGGATGCGAAGCTCTTCTGCGCGAAGTCATGAGCATTCCGGACAATTATAAAGTATTGTTTTTGCAGGGCGGTGCGTCCAGCCAATTTGGAATGATTCCGCTGAATCTGATGAATGGTTCCGGCAAAGCCGATTTTGTCATTACAGGACAATGGGCAACGAAAGCGTATAAAGAAGCGGCGCGTTACGGTAACTGCAACGTGGTGGCTTCTTCCAAGGACAAAACGTTCACCTATATCCCCAAACTCGACAAATCCACCTTTACGCCCGATGCGGACTATTTCCACATCTGCATGAACAACACCATTTACGGTACGGTTTATCATGACCTGCCGGATACCGGCAACGTGCCGCTGATTGCCGACATCTCATCCTGCGCGCTGTCTACGCCGATTGATGTTTCAAAATTCGGCATGCTGTACGCCGGTGCACAGAAAAACATGGGACCTGCTGGTCTGACCGTTGTGATTATCCGCGAAGATCTGCTGGGTCATGCTCGTGAAAACACGCCAACCATGTTTAATTATGTAACCCATTCCGAACATGGCTCGATGTTCAACACCCCGCCGACCTATGCGATCTATATGTGTAAACTGGTGCTTGAATGGATCAAAAACGAGATTGGCGGACTGGAAAACATGAAAGCCCTTAACGAGAAAAAAGCAAATCTGATTTATGATTTCCTCGATCAGTCCAAGATGTTCCGCGGCACCGTTGTACCGGAAGACCGTTCGCTCATGAATATCCCGTTTGTGACCGATTCCGATGAAATCAATAAGAAATTCATCGCCGAGGCAAAAGCCGCCGGATTCGTAAATTTGAAAGGTCACCGCACCGTCGGAGGAATGCGTGCTTCCGTTTACAATGCAATGCCGATGGAAGGCGTTGAGAAACTGGTTGCCTTCATGAAAAAATTCGAGCAGGACAATGCTTAATGAATGGAATGGAAAGGATGAACTAGCGTGAAAAATATTCTGACCTTAAATAAAATCAGTCCATGCGGATTGGATGTATTTAATAAATCCAAATATTGCATCACGGATGAAGGGGATCCAAGCGGTATTTTGGTTCGTTCGGCATCCATGCATGAAATGGAGTTTCCAAAGTCGCTGAAAGCGATTGCGCGTGCAGGCGCAGGCGTCAACAACATCCCGCTGGATAAATGCAGTGAGCAGGGCATCGTCGTGTTTAACACCCCAGGAGCCAATGCCAATGCGGTCAAGGAATTGGTCGTTTGCGCACTTTTAATGAGTGCCCGCAAGATTTTTCCGGCTATGGAGTGGGTGCAGACTCTGAAAGGCAAGGGCGACGAAGTCCCCAAATTGGTTGAAAAACAAAAATCCAAGTTTGTCGGACCGGAACTCTGCGGCAAAAAACTAGGAGTCGTCGGCTTGGGCGCAATCGGTACCCGCATCGCCAACTTTGCACGTCATCTTGATATGGAAGTTTGGGGATATGACCCGTACATGTCGGTGGAGACGGCATGGAATGTTTCCCGCGACATCAAACGCGCGGCATCGTTAAAAGAAATCTATGAAAACTGCGATTTTATCACCCTGCATATTCCATCAACACGTGAAACAAAGGGTATGATTAATTCCCAGTCGATTCAAATGATGAAACATGGTGTGCGTCTGCTCAACTTCGCCCGCGGCGATTTGGTCGTGAACGAAGATTTGCTCGAGGGATTGGAAGAAAAGCAGATTCGCTGTTATTATACCGACTTCCCGTGTGATGAACTGCTTGGTCATCCCGGCGTAATGGCAATCCCGCATTTGGGCGCATCGACACCGGAAAGTGAAGGCAACTGCGCAAAGATGGCGGCAGAGGAACTGGTGGATTATCTGGAAAACGGCAATATCAAGAATTCGGTCAATATGCCGTCCGTTTCCATGGCACGCAGTGGAGATCTGCGCATTACCATTCTTCATAAGAACATTCCCGCAATGATTACAAAGATTGCAACCGAATTGTCAGATAACGGCGTTAACATTGAAAACCTCACCAATAAATCCAAAAAGGATTATGCTTACACGATGGTGGACATCAATGGTACGGTCAGCGAAGCCATGCTGGAAAAACTTCGTGCGATTCAAGGCGTCATTCGTGTTAATATCTATCATTAATCATAAGAAACGGGCGGCTGAACGGCCGCCCGTTTTTTTATCCAAAATATTAGGAAAACATACAATTTAATGCGTGCGAATGCGTCAGAGCGAGAAAATCAAAGAAAACACAATGCAGTCTTTTCGTGTGAAACTGGAATGACAAAACTTTGTTAAGAATAAAACGTTTCTTGCTTGTGATTTGTTTGCATAGTATGGTATAATACCAACATGCAGGAAATCATATTACCTGCTTGGATCAAAGGATATCGCTGTATAACAAATGCCATTTGCCATAATATAAGAAAGTGAGGAACGAAAATGACCGTTTTAGGGCTTGCAAACCCGCAGATTGCGGCAGTTCTATGGCTTTTATTAGGCATCCTGTTTGCTGTTGCGGAGGGTGTATCGGTCCAGTTAATTGCTGTTTGGTTCGCACTTGGTGCGGCCGGTGCGGCGATTACAGCTATGTTCGGAGCTCCCTTTCTTGTGCAATTTATCGTATTTATTGTTTTGTCGGTGGCAACACTGGCGGCAACACGTCCGCTGCTGAAAAGCAAACTGTTGGTGCATAAGGTGAAAACCAACGCTGACCGTGTGATTGATGCAATCGGGGTTGTTCAGGAAACGATCGATAATGACCTTGCAAAAGGACGCGTTTCGGTTGGGGGATTGGGTTGGACGGCTCGTTCATCCGACGGCTCTGTCATTGAGCAGGGATCAAAAGTAAAAGTGACCGCTATTGAGGGCGTCAAAGTCATTGTGGAACGTTATGTGCAGCCGTCGGCTGACGCAGAACAATAAAGGAGGATATTTATGGAACTAATTATGAGCTCTTTGCCTATTTTTTTATTGGTAATCATCGTTTTGGTAATCATCATCAGCAACATCAAAATTGTTCCTCAAGCCAGCGTTTCTGTGGTGGAGCGGCTTGGTGCTTACTTTGCGACATGGGATACCGGTCTTCATCTAAAAATACCGTTTATTGATCGGGTTGCAAAGCGCGTTTCGCTGAAAGAACAGGTTGTGGACTTTGCGCCTCAGCCGGTGA
>CALLQM010000174.1 GCA_938014855.1 uncultured Clostridia bacterium
AGAAAAGAGTGTAGAACGCGGTCGTGAAGGTTGCACAGAAATGGGAATTGACGGCCTTGTTGTCATCGGCGGTGATGGTTCGGTCCGTGGTTCTCGAGATTTGTCGCTTAAAGGGATTCCGTGTATTGGTATTCCGGGAACCATTGATAATGATATTGCCTGCTGTGACTATACGGTAGGATTTGATACTGCGGTTAATACTGTTATGGATATGGTCGATAAACTGCGTGATACCTCACAATCGCATGACCGTTGTTCCATAGTTGAAGTTATGGGCAGACACTGCGGTGATATTGCCTTGCATGCAGGAATTGCTTGTGGTGCGTTAGCTATTTTAGTTCCGGAAGTGCCGTTTTCGATTGATGCAATCGTCCAGAAGATGCAGCGCACGCTTCGGACAGGCAAAAAGCATTTTATCATTATGGTTGCTGAAGGCGTCACCAATGCAAATGGGATTGGTACTGTATACGATATTGCACGCGAAATTCAGGAGCGCACTGGCGTAGAATCCCGCTCAACAGTTCTTGGACATGTACAGCGCGGCGGAGCACCGACAGCACGTGAGCGTGTACTTGCCAGTGAAATGGGCTTTCATGCAGTAGAATTGTTGGAACAGGGAATCGGCAATCGTGTCGTTGTCAGCCATGACAATAAAATTGTAGATTATGATATTCTTGAAGCACTCAATATGAAGAAAGAGTTTAACAAACGTTTGTACGATATTGCGGATGCAATCTCAATTTAAAAGATTAAAAAAAGACTTCTGTTATTACAGAAGTCTTTTTTAATGAAATAATGGAATAGTATCTTGTATGACCAATCGTTTGAATTTACAAAAAGCAAGTAGGCCATTTGTTTCTTTTCAATCATCCCTCCAATCTTTTGCAGTGAGACGCTTTTGTCGTTGAAAATCGACATGATTTCCTGTACACTAAAGACAGTAAAATCACAATGAGGTGGTAAGATTGTTTAAAAGTTCTACGAGTTTTTATACTGATGGAAACGGCCGTATTGCTTATGGCGGTCTTGTTGAGCCGTCATTCTGCGTTTCAGGGGATCAGTGCAAGTGTAAATAAATGGTTTTGTCAGGTTGCGGGGAACCGTAGCCTGTTTTCATTTTTAAGAAAAATGTAAAAAGGATGTGCAGTTATGGCAAACAAAAAAGTAGCTGTAATTATGGGCAGCGACAGCGATCTTCCGGTAGTAAAAAGTGCTGTTGAAGAATTGAAAAGTTTTGGGATCGGTGTGGAAGTGCATGTTATGAGTGCGCACAGAACGCCATCGGCAGCTTGTCAGTTTGCAGCAAATGCCAGAGAAAATGGCTTTGCAGCTATTATTGCGGCTGCAGGGAAAGCCGCTCATTTGGCAGGTGTTCTTGCTGCGCATACGACCCTTCCGGTAATTGGTATTCCGATCAAGTCATCTACTTTGGATGGTTTGGATGCGTTGCTTTCCACGGTGCAGATGCCTTCCGGCATCCCTGTCGCCACAGTTGCAATTGATGGCGCAAAAAATGCAGCAATCCTAGCGGCACAGATAATTGGAGTTACCGACGCTGAAGTTGCTTATAAACTTTCTTTACGCCGTGCTGATATGGAAAAAGAAGTCAAGGCAAAAGATGCAAAGATTCAAAAAGAGTTTTTATAAATAGTAAGAATAATAGGAAATTATTTAGGAGGTTCCATATGAAAAAGTTAGAACAGCTTTATGAAGGAAAAGCCAAGAAAGTATTTAAAACAGATGATCCGAATGCCTATATTGTGGAATACAAAGACGATGCAACCGCATTTAACGGTTTAAAAAAGGGTACAATTGCTGATAAAGGCATAATCAACAATAAGGTATCCAACCATTTGATGAAAATGCTTGAAAAACATGGAATTCCTACTCATGTAATTGAAGAAATTTCTGACCGGGAAACGATTGTAAAAAAAGTTTCAATTGTGCCAATCGAAGTTATTGTACGAAATATTGCGGCTGGATCGATTTCAAAGCGTCTTGGCATACCGGAGGGAACGAAATTAGCTAAAACTGTTTTGGAATATAGCTACAAAAATGATGATTTAGGTGATCCAATGATCAATGATTATCACGTTTTTGCCATGGAACTTGCAACCCCGGAAGAATTAAAAACGATTGCCGACTATGCATTTAAAATTAATGACATTCTTGCTGCCTATCTTAAAGATATAAAAATCGAACTGATTGACTTTAAGCTTGAATTTGGCAAAACACCGGACGGAACCATTATTCTTGCAGATGAAATTTCGCCGGATACTTGTAGATTCTGGGACAGCACAACCGGCGAAAAATTGGACAAAGACAGATTTCGTCGGGACATGGGCGGCGTAGAAGGTGCTTATCACGAGGTAATGAAACGTCTGCTTGGAGAATAAATCATGTTGCGGCTGCTATGCCGACATGTATGAGGAGATGAGTCAATGTTTGAAAACCTCCATGAAGAATGCGGAGTGTTTGGTATATATGAACCGAAACGTGCAGATGTATCAACAAACACTTATTTTGCGCTTTATGCACTCCAGCATCGAGGGCAGGAAAGCTGCGGCATTGCAGTGAACGATAAAGGTGTCATTAATTGTCATAAAAATATTGGTCTTGTTCATGAAGTGTTTAATCGAGAGGTACTGGATAAACTGGGACAGGGAACTATGGCGGTAGGACACTGCCGCTATTCCACTACCGGAAATTCCAATGCAATAAATGCGCAGCCGCTTGTCGTTCGGCATTGCAAAGGCACTATGGCTCTGGCGCATAATGGAAATCTCGTCAATGCTCCGGAACTTCGCAAACAATTGGAACTTAATGGTGCTATTTTTCACACGACCAACGATACTGAAGTTATCAGTTATTTGATCACACGTGAGCGGCTTATGTCGCCGAGCATTGAAGAAGCGGTTGCAAAAACGATGTATTCCATAAAAGGTGCTTATTCGCTCATCATTATGTCTCCTAAAAAGTTGATAGCGGCGCGAGATCCCAATGGATTCCGCCCGCTTTGCATTGGAACACTTGAAAATGGGGGATATGTATTTGCTTCTGAGTCCTGTGCGTTAGATAGTGTTGGAGCACAGTTTTTGCGTGATATGGAACCGGGAGAGATCGTAGTAGCTGAAAACAATGAATTGCGCAGTATTAAAGCGCATTGTACAGAAAAAGGCTCCATTTGTGTATTTGAATACGTTTACTTTGCGCGCCCTGATTCAGTCATTGAAGGAATCAGCGTTCATGAAGCTCGCCAGCGGGCAGGCCGAATTTTATACCGAGAACAGCCTGTGGAAGCAGATGTTGTAATCGGTGTACCGGATTCCGGATTGGATGCCGCGTTGGGCTATTCAAAAGAATCGGGTATTCCGTATGGCGTTGGGTTTATTAAAAACCGTTATGTCGGGCGTACCTTTATCCAACCTTCTCAAGGACAACGTGAAAACTCTGTTCGCATCAAACTCAATGTAATTTCGGAGACTGTTCGTGGAAAACGTGTGGTTTTGGTGGATGATTCGATTGTTCGTGGGACAACGTGTGCACGCATTGTTCGTTTATTGCGTGAAGCAGGAGCAACGGAAGTACATTTTGCGGTGTCTGCTCCACCATTCAAATTTCCTTGCTTTTTTGGGACGGATATTGACAGTCAGGACAAGCTGATCGCTTGCCGTCTTACAATTCCTGAAATTGCAAAAGAAGTTGGTGTCGATTCGCTCAACTATCTAAGCGTTGAAGGCGTAAAAACGATTGCGGAAGGTGCAGGATGTGGGTTCTGTGTTGGTTGTTTTACTGGAAAATATCCAATCAGCGTACCGAATCAACTGCAAAAGGATAAGTTTGAAATGAAAATTGAGCATGATGAAAAGCAGGAGGACAAAACAAATGCAGAGTAGCTATTCTAGTTCCTATAAAGCGGCGGGTGTAGATGTGACTGCTGGATATAAAGCAGTTGAACTGATGAAACAGCATGTTGCCCGAACTGCTCTTCCTGGACTTTTGGGTGATATCGGCGGCTTTGGCGGACTGTTTGAATTGGATTTGTCAGGAATGCCAAACCCGGTTCTATGTGCGGGAACAGATGGAGTCGGAACCAAACTCAAGCTTGCATTTTTAATGGATAAGCATGACACGGTCGGAATTGATTGTGTTGCCATGTGTGTCAATGATATCATCTGCTGTGGAGCGAAACCCCTGCTTTTTCTTGATTACATTGCGTGCGGCAAAAACATTCCTGAAAAAATCGCGTCCATTGTTTCGGGTGTGGCAGAAGGATGTGTGCAGGCCGGCTGTGTGTTAAATGGCGGAGAGACTGCAGAGATGCCGGGGTTTTATGCTGTGGATGAGTACGATTTGGCTGGATTTGCTGTTGGTGCGGTGGATAAATCACGTGTGCTGAACAAAAATTCGGTAGACGCAGGCGACGCTTTGATTGGAATTCGTTCCAGCGGAGTTCATTCAAATGGATTTTCATTGGTGCGAAAGATATTCAAAATTGATACAGACGGCGGGCTCAATCAATATTACGATGAACTGGGAATGACTTTGGGTGAATCTCTGCTAACCCCTACCAAAATTTATGTTAAACCAGTACTTGCGCTAATGGAACAACTGACGGTCAAATCCATTTCCCACATTACAGGCGGGGGATTTTACGAAAACATTCCACGCGCTTTGCCAGAAGGTAAACGTGCAAAAATTAGCAAAAAAGCTGCTGGAACGCTTCCTATTTTTGATCTCATGCAAAAAACAGGGAAAATTTCTGAGCGCGATATGTATAACACGTTTAATATGGGAACTGGTATGGTTTTAATAGTTGACAAGCAAGATGCGCAAAAAGCAGTAGAGTTGTTAAATAGTAACGGAGAAGATGCCCGCGTAATCGGTTATATTGAAAATGGTGAAAAAGGGATCGAACTATGCTAAAAAATGTTGTAGTATTAGTATCCGGCGGCGGTACAAATCTTCAGGCATTGATTGATGCACAAAATCGTGGTGAGATTAAGGGCGGGAAAATTGTCGGTGTTATCAGTTCCAAAGAGGGCGTTTTTGCTTTGGAACGGGCAAAAAAAGCAGGCATTCCCGCAATTGTTGTGCCGCGTAAGAATTTTTCCCGGCGTGAGGATTTTGACAAGGAACTGTTAAGTCAACTTCAAAACATGAAAACTGATTTGGTTGTAATGGCAGGCTTTTTATGTATCCTTGGTAAAACGATTTTAAAAGAATTCGATCGACGAATACTAAATGTACATCCGTCGTTAATTCCATCTTTTTGTGGGGATGGGTTTTATGGATTAAAGGTGCATAAAGCGGCACTTCAATATGGCGTAAAAGTAACCGGTGCAACGGTTCACTTTGTAAATGAAGTGACCGACGGAGGTCAAATCATCCTGCAAAAAGCGGTTGATATTGAAGAAAACGATACACCGGAACGTTTGCAAAAGCGAGTGATGGAACAGGCGGAATGGGAATTGCTCCCCAAAGCGGTATCACTTTTCTGTGAAGATAAAATCAAGTAACGAAAAGGATGAAAACTATGAGCGAAACTTCATCAATTGAAACATTGCTGAGTTCAAACACGTATCCGGGTAGAGGAATTGCAATTGGATACAGTGAAGATAAAAAGAGCATGATCGTTGTGTATTTTATTATGGGTCGCAGTGAGAATAGCCGAAACCGTATTTTTATAGAAGACGGAGACGGAATCCGGACCCAAGCATTTGACCCGGAAAAACTGGTTGACCCAAGTCTGATTATTTATCATCCGGTGAGAGTGCTCGATGGAAAAACGATTGTTACCAATGGTGACCAAACGGATACCATTTATAAATTTTTGAGTGAGAGCAAGACATTTGAGGATGCTTTGCGCACACGGACATTTGAACCGGATGTGCCCAACTTTACACCTCGAATTTCTGGTTTGGTGCAAAATAACGGATATCAGCTTTCCATTTTAAAAAGCGCAAATGGAGATCCGGACTTTGCACAACGCTTTTTCTTTGAATATGACAGTGTACCTGCAGGCATGGGACATTTAATTCATACGTATCGCTGTGATGGCAATCCAATTCCATCTTTTGAGGGGGAACCTAAATTGGTTGCTTTGAAAGGTGATATAGATACACTCACCAATCGTGTGTGGGATAGTTTGGATCGGGAAAATAAAGTGTCTCTATTTGTTCGTTTTATCCATCTTGCGGATAACACGTTTGAAACACGAATCATCAATAAAAATCATTAAGGAGGCAGCGTAATGGCGCAGGAACTTGAACTAAAATATGGCTGTAATCCAAATCAAAAGCCGGCACGTATTTATATGCAGAGTGGTGAAGAACTTCCGGTAAAGGTGCTGAATGGGCGGCCGGGATATATCAATTTTTTGGATGCCTTTAATAGCTGGCAGTTGGTTTGTGAATTGAAAGCAGCTACAGGACTTCCTGCTGCTGCATCCTTTAAACATGTTAGTCCGGCAGGTGCCGCAGTGGGACTGCCTCTTACAAATGAGGAACAGCAACTATGTTTTGTTGATGACTTAGATCTGTCTCCAATTGCTTGTGCTTATGCGCGTGCGAGAGGCGCAGATCGTATGAGCAGTTATGGCGACTGGGCAGCATTATCTGATGTCTGCGATGCGCAAACCGCAACACTTTTAGCGCGTGAAGTGTCGGATGGTATCATAGCGCCGGGGTATACGGACGAGGCACTTGCAATTTTAAAAACGAAACGAAAAGGCAATTATAATGTGGTACAAATGGATCCTTCGTATGTTCCGGCTGAATTGGAACATAAAGATGTTTTTGGAATCACATTTGAACAGGGCAGAAACAACATCAAGATAGAGGAATCCTTGTTTGATACAATTGTTACGAAAAATAAGGACTTGCCTGAACATGCGAAACGTGATTTATTGCTTGCGATGATCACATTAAAATATACACAGTCGAATTCGGTTTGCTATGTAAAAGATGGACAGGCAATTGGAATCGGCGCTGGACAGCAGTCACGAATTCACTGTACGCGTTTAGCTGGAAACAAAGCCGATTTTTGGTGGCTGCGTCAGCATGAAAAAGTACGTTCCTTGCCGTTTAAAAAGGATATTCGCCGTCCGGATCGTGATAATACAATTGATGTATATCTATCCGATGACGATATGGATGTTTTGGCAGATGGCGCTTGGGAAACCTTTTTTACAGAAAAGCCAGCACCATTTACCAAAGAAGAAAAACGTGCATGGTTGGGTCAGCTAACAGGTGTTTCTCTTGGTTCCGATGCATTTTTCCCGTTTGGAGATAATATCGAACGTGCACATCGTTCCGGTGTCCAGTACATTGCTCAGCCGGGCGGCTCTATTCGTGATGATCATGTAATCGATACTTGCGATAAATATGGAATTGCTATGGCCTTTACAGGTATTCGCCTGTTCCATCACTAATTAGGGGGATTGCCTGTGAATATTCTAGTTGTTGGCTCCGGAGGACGGGAACACGCAATCATTCGTAAATTAAAGGAAAGTCCGCTTACCGATAAGATTTATTGTGCACCAGGAAATGGCGGAATTTCGGCGGATGCAGTGTGTGTACCGATTAAAGCGTGCGATATTGAAGGTATCGTATCCTTTGCAAAAGACAATGCTATTGATTTTGCCATTGTCACACCGGATGATCCTTTGGTTCTTGGTATGGTAGATGCATTAAATAAAGCTGGAATCAAAACATTTGGGCCAAATGCAGCTGCAGCTCAAATCGAAGGCAGTAAGGTGTTTTCAAAAAATTTAATGAAAAAGTATGGAATTCCCACTGCTTCTTATGAAACATTTGACAATGCAAAAGAAGCAATTGCCTATATAAAAGATAAAAATCAGTTTCCAATTGTTATAAAGGCAGACGGTTTGGCACTTGGAAAAGGAGTTTTAATTGTAAACAACCTTAAAGAAGCGGAAGCAGGCATTCGCTCGATCATGCAAGATAAGGTGTTTGGGGCTTCCGGCAATCAGGTTGTAGTAGAAGAGTTTTTGACTGGTCCGGAAGTAAGCGTACTGGCATTTTGCGACGGAAGTACCATTGTTCCGATGGTATCTGCAATGGATCACAAGCGTGCACTGGATCAGAATAAAGGACTGAATACCGGAGGCATGGGAACGGTTGCACCAAATCGGCATTATACACCCGAAATTGCGGAATGCTGTATGGAAACGATTTTCTGTCCGACCATTGAAGCGATGAAGGCGGAGGGAACACCTTTTTCCGGGTGCTTGTTCTTTGGCTTAATGATTACCCAAAAAGGTCCGTACGTTATTGAGTATAACTGCCGCTTTGGAGATCCAGAAACGCAGGTTGTTCTTCCTTTGCTAAAAACCGACCTGTTAAGAATTATGCTTGCTGTTTGGAATAAGCAGCTTGATAAAATTGATATTGAATTTTCAAATGAGAGTGCCGCGTGTGTGATTATGGCAAGCGGTGGATATCCAGTCAGCTATCAAACAGGATACCCCATAAATGGATTAAATAAAGATGGTCAGCTGGATGGAGTTACCATTTATCATGCTGGTACAAAGTTGGAAGAAAATAGATTTAAAACTGCGGGTGGCCGTGTACTTGGTGTCACAGCGACTGCAAACACGGGAAAAGAGGCGCTGAAAAAGGCCTACGATGCAGTGGAACAGATCACCTTTAAAGATGCTCATTATCGCAAAGATATTGGAGCGAATAACTGATTGCCAAA
>CALLQM010000175.1 GCA_938014855.1 uncultured Clostridia bacterium
CCACATTTCTGAACTCGATCATAGTCTATCCTATCCGCCGCCAAGCGGCTCAACTCATCTTTTCTCAAATTTCCTACAAATCAAGTATAGTATTCTATGGATGGGACGGATTGTCAAGTATTTTCTTGTGAAAAGAAGATGACAATGTTGGAACAATAAAAAAATCCCCTGCCTGAAGGCTGGGGATTTTAATCCATTTCAATTATCGTTGCTATATTTTAATATGCTTTGATCTAAACTTCTGTGTTGCATCCCATAATTCCTCAACGGTCTGGAATCTCTCTTCCAGATTAGCAGACGTTCCTTTTTTCAAAAAATCCTTCAATTCAGCCGGTGCTTTCTCCAAATTGAATCTCCCCGTCAAGATAAAGTAGATTAGCCGTGTCAATGCATATGTTTCATGAACAATTTTATAGGTCTTAAATCCATCAATTTCCAATCTTTGATCATTAAGACATCCCTTAAAATCAGTATCGGTCCTGGTCAGGGAACTATTTGGGATTTTCACAAGTCCGAAATCAGAAATCTTGAACACATTTACGTCATCATACTTTTTAACCAGTATATTGGTAGGGCTTATGTCACGATGCAATATATTCTTGGAATGAAGATGTTGGAATCCCCTTACTATCTGAGCAATACAGCTAAATCTTTCTTCCATCGAAAGTTTACTGTTGTGTGTTTCAATATATTCTTTTAGGGTGTAATCCATATACTCCATTAAATATTGATTCGTTTCTTCATCATAGCAATATACTTCCACAATGTACGGTGATTTTATTGCGGACATCTCCTGGAACTCTCTTTTGAAACGTTGCAGTTCTTTTTTATTCAGTCCTTTTTTAGCTCGTTTCACAACAATTTTTCTGTTGTAGAATGAATCGGTAAAACGCAAAACCTGCGCATACGAACCTTCTCCAATCAACTTGAGCGATGCAGAGTCCCGATTTCCACTGTTCCTCAAAACAATTATTCTATCTTTTTTTATGAACATCGGTTTCTTATAATATATCTCTACCTTATTCATATGGGGTGGTATCGTACTGCCATTGGAATTTTCCAGGAACTCAGAAGAGGATTCAATGGTTTTTTTATAATAAGAATCAAGTTCAAACGCATACTCTGTCTCCTTTAACGCTTGCACTAGATTCTCCGTAACCCCTATCGCCGAAATCAAATTTCTACTTTGATTTGCCCAAAAATGCGCACCTTCACTATCCGTTGGCAATTTCTTATTCATATCTTCATAATTACAAACAAACATATGATGTAAAGTCGAAAGAACTTTTTTCAACTTTGCATCTTCAAAATCAGTGTACAAGGATTCATATTCCGAATTCAAAGGCTCAGTTATATTCCTCGACGCATTTTCCAAGGCATTTTCCAAATCTAAGTTCATAGTTCCCCCTCTAAAACCAATTACATCTACACGCGATTACCGCTTTCCCTGTTCTTGCTCAACCAGCTTCTGATGCATCTTCAGCAACTCTGCCACACACTCGCTCTCGCTGTTAAGCTTGCCCCAGAATCCGTACGCTTCCATAACAGCTTTATCATTCGCCTGATGCGCCTTACGGAGTTCCGGCGGCATGGCCACTTCATCATAAAGATCTGCCAGACTGCTATCAGGATACAGATTCCGGGCATCCAAAATGCCCTGCGCAGTTTGTTCAATCCGTACTTTCTGCTTTTCTGTTGGATTAGGCCAGGGAAAATTATTATAGACAATATCTTTAGAATAACGATATCTCATTTCAAGCCGCCCGGCAACGGTTCTCATCCATGCATTATGGACATTAGATGTCAAAACGCCAAATTCATAAAGTTCTCCTCCCGGAACAATAATCACCAAATCTGTAGGAACTGTATCACCATGTAAAAATCCCATAGGAATATATTTTCTGCGTTCAGACGAAACCCTGGGGATAACAATGAACGACTCAGGATTCCACGTTTCTCTGAACAAAGTAGGCGTGGTTGCCAATGCCCGAGTTCCTGCAAAAGAGCTCTTTTCACGCATCTCCTTTACTTTCCGGACTCTTTCCATCACTAATGGCATGGATTTCAGTTTTTCAGGAGAAATTCCAACGAGCCACAAGCAATACCTGTCCAGCTTCTGGATAAACTCCTTGGAACCAATCAGTTTTTTTATGTAGGGCTTTGCCTCCGGCTCTTGTTTCACAAATGCATCATATTCATTTTTCTCAATAATCAAGTTGCCTCCGTCAGTAGGCTGATTCCCTCTGGTACATAAAGGGACATCACATAATGGATTTCTCCGTCGCGCGATAAATATATTGGGACCATTCAGTAAATATCCGTTTATATTGTCAACCTTTCGTCTTTTCGACCCAAAATAAAGGACTTTCTCTTTGCCAGGAAGGCTAATACTAAAACCAATTATCACGCAATGAACATGTGCTTTGAAGTTAGCCTCACTATCCCATACAAACGTCTGGTACGCAAAATCTATGGACAGACCCTGCTCCATCAGAGGTGCCCATAATATAGCCACTTGCTCCCCTTGTGTAATGGAATTGGTGGAAACAAAAGCGCCTCTGATTCTTGATTCTTGCATAAAGGCACAGGCTTTCCCGTACCACCCGCTAACATAGTCAAGAAGTCCCGCCTTCCTTTTTTCACCAAAGATATCCATCAGATCGTTTTTCTGCTCTTTGCTGACATTGTTAGATCCGACAAACGGCGGATTTCCCATAATATAATTCAGCTTGTTCTTGGGTACAACAGACTCCCATTCCATCTGCAACGCGTTTCCTTCCACAATGTTGGCATATGTCTTCAACGGCAGGAAGTCCAGATTCATATGCACAATGTCTTCCGTTTCTTGCATCATCTGGCTCTCCGCAATCCACAAAGCCGCTTTTGCGACAGTAGCTGCGAAGTCGTTGATTTCAATGCCGTAGAACTGCTTGATGGATACTTTGATAGGGTTCATAATAGCGCCCAGCACAATCTCTCCGCCAAGCTGCAGTTTGAGAATCTCGTTCTCCAAACGGCGCAGACTGATATAGGTCTCGGTCAGAAAGTTGCCGCTGCCGCAGGCAGGATCAAGAAAAGTGAGGGATGCCAGCTTATCATGAAACGCCTCAAGCCGCGCTTTACGTGTCCGGTTCACGGCAATTGCCCGGATTTCCGCAAACTCCTCTTTCAAATCATCTAGGAACAGCGGATCAATCACTTTATGGATGTTTTCAATGGATGTATAGTGCATACCGCCACTGCGGCGAGTCTCCGGATTCAGAGTGCTTTCAAACACAGCGCCAAAAATAGTCGGACTGATACCGCTCCAGTCAAAATCGGCACTGGCATCCTGCAGGAGCATCTGGCGTATCTCCTCGGTAAACATGGGAATCTCGATATCCTCTTCCGCAAACAGGCCTCCATTCACGTAGGGGAAAGCTGCAAGCTCCGGTTTCATATAGGGATCGCGGTCTTCCGGACGGGTATCCAGTACTTTGAACAGCTCAATCAGACCCATCCGCATATTTTCAGGGAGGAATCCTTCCAGGTAATCATGGAACATGTTATGAGGCCCGAAAACGCCAGCATCCTCCGCATACAGACAGAATACAAGACGGACACAGAGAATATTGAGACTCTTCAAAGAATCCGGATTTTCGGGATCAATGTACTGTTTCAGAATAGCATCGTACAGTTTTCCCACAAGTTCACCGGCCTGCAAAGAAATCTCCATCTCATTCCGGATATTCTCATTGCGGACATCTACCAGGAATTCCAGACGATAATACTCTTTCTCCAGGTTCTCCAACAATATTTTCTCCGGCTCTCCATTGGGCTGCTCCATATCATAAACATAGAATTCCTTAAAGTTGCAGGTGACAATCCAACGAGGACGTAAGGAATAAGGAAGATTGGCGGAGTAGCGCTTTGCCTGCTGGAAAGGATCCAGCAGCGTCCCGTCAGACTGGCGGATTGCAGCCGAGAGACTTTTATCGATGCTTTTCTGCTCTATCAGCACATGGGTAGACGGAATATATCCATCGATAAAGCTGGTACTGTCCAAATGCACCTGATTCTCGAAAGAGATGAACTCTTCCGGATGCTCGACATCAAAGACATCGCGCAACAGAGAAAGCCAGAACGGCTGGCTCTGCCCCTTCTCATAGCCTTTCCCCTTCCAGAATTCCACAAACCGTTTCGCTGCGTCACGTCGCCTGTCTCTTGCCATCTTATCGGCCTCCATTGATTCAGTAATATATCTCTATCATACCACACTGATGCGCCAAATTATCAGACAGAATATGTAAAGGACATAGCGATAGTATACCCGCACTTTTTTATCCCTGCTGTTTTTTTATTTCATCCCACAAACAAAATTCATGATTTATTTTCAGCACAATAAGAATGAGTATTTTCATCAGCAAAATATAGTCATATCTATTCTGATTCTCATCTATCGGATAGGTGCTATGCAGGTATTTATTCCGCAAATCCAATCCGTTACTGTATTGAGATTTATTCAACATGTAATTTAGATAGTCCTGTTCCAGAACAGAGAACAATCGATTTTCAAAGAAAACTTCCCCTGAATCTAACATAGGCTGTATTATATCCAAGTACTTCCTCCAATAAACAAAACTTAAAACTTCATTCCTATACAAGTCATCCAAAAGCCTTATTCTTCGCCAATTTGGACAAATTCTCCCTTTAGCGGTTACACTGATT